>JAIYAI010000054.1 GCA_027489135.1 Acetobacteraceae bacterium | reverse complement strand
GTCGAAGACCTCGTTCTCGCGCCAGGCCTGGTCCTTGAAGCGGCGGTCGCGCGGATCCTCGTTGATCACCGGTGCCGCCGGCTCGCCCATCATGCGCCGCGCGGTGTTCTGCCAGAGCGTCAGGTAGTCCTGCCAGAAGCCGAGCTGCGCCTGCACCAGCCGCGCCGGGTCCGACATCATCCGCGTCGTCATTTCCATGAAGGCACCGCCGATGTTGAGCGGGTCGAGCGTGGTGCCGCCGCTGCCCTGATCGGACTGGCGCTTTAAGAAATCGCCAACGATGCGCTGCCCGCGCTCCGCCACCTCCGCCATGGTGCGGGTCACCAGCGCGGGGTCGGGCATGCGGAAGCCCTGGCGGTGGTCCGGGGGCGTCTGGTCTGCCATGCGAAGCCCGCTCCGTCCGCGCCTGCGCGCGGTTCTGTGGTCCGATCCCGGCAGGCCGATGCCGGGACCGGGCATGTTGTGTCCTGGCGGGTGCCGAGGCCGCCTGGCGTTTCCCCGCGCCGCCGTCCGGGCTAACCCTTCCCTCGCGGCAGGGGTTCGGTGCGGCGACGTGTCAGGTTTCAGCCTCAAACCTAGAGACAGGCGGATGGGGTATCAAGGAAGCGTTGCGCCTTGCCTCTTCCCGGCGCCGCGACGCGTCGCGCCTGGAATCCTTCTGCTGCCGCTCCTTCTCGGGGCCTGCGAGGTGCCGAAGGAGATCAACCCGGTCTGGATCTACGACCAGGTGAGTGGCCGGGCGGACCGGGCACGGCCTGCGCCGCCCGGGTTGGACCGGCCCTTTCCGAACCTTGCCAGCGTGCCGCCGCGGCCGGAGAAGCCGCCGCTCGCGGTGCGGGAGCAGCTTTCCGCCGCGCTCGCCACGGACCGGACCCAGTCCCGTAGCCCGCTGGAGCCCCGCGCCGGGGCCGCC
Organism: Acetobacteraceae bacterium; assembly: GCA_027489135.1. Lineage (GTDB taxonomy): Bacteria > Pseudomonadota > Alphaproteobacteria > Acetobacterales > Acetobacteraceae > JAIEOP01. The sequence continues at coordinate 8,024 of JAIYAI010000054.1, read as the reverse complement.
GAACCCAGCTTCGCCCCGGCGCCGGGCACGCCGCCGCTGCCGGGCCGCCCGCCGCCGCCGCCGCAGCTTGCCGGCGCCCGCCCGATTCCCTGGGACGGGCCGGATGTGGAGCCGACGGCGCCCGGCCAGCGGGCTGCCCCCCCTGCCGGAACGGCCCCGGCGGGCCCTGCCTCCGGGCCGGCACCGACGGTGCCGGCTTCGCGCCCGTCCGGGCCGCCGCCGGACCTGCTGGCGCCGCCCCCGCCGCCCTCGCGCGACCTGCTGGCGCCGCCGCCACTGCCCTCGCGCGACCTGCTGGCGCCCCCGCCGCCGCCATCCCCCGACCTGCTGGCCCCGCCGGCACGGCGCTGACGCCCCGTTTCGCGCTTGCTCGCCCCGGCCGGGTTGCTCCGCTATAGGGGCCGCCCCGCCGGCACCGGCCCGCGGGCAACCTGCATGGATTCGCCGTCATGGCCGAGGACTTCCACCGTATCCGCCGCCTGCCGCCCTATGTCTTCGCCGAGGTCAACGCGGCGAAGGCCAAGGCGCGAGCTACGGCAGAGGACATCGTGGACCTCGGCATGGGCAACCCGGACAGCCCGACGCCGCCGCACATCGTCGCCAAGATGATCGAGGCGGTGCAGGACCCGCGCACGCATCGCTACTCGATGTCGAAGGGCATCCCGGGCCTCAGGAAGGCGCTGGCCGGCTACTACGACCGCCGCTTCGGCGTAAAGCTCGACCCCGAGACGGAGGTCGTCGCCACGCTGGGATCGAAGGAGGGGCTGGCCAACCTGGCCCAGGCCATCTCCTCGCCCGGCGACACCATCCTGGTGCCGAACCCGTCCTACCCGATCCACCAGTTCGGCTTCATCATCGCCGGCGCCAGCGTGCGGTCCATCCCCTACACGCCGGATGACGAGATGCTGCGCGCGCTCGACCGCGCCGTCCGCCATTCCGTGCCGAAGCCGACCGCCGTCATCGTGAACTTCCCGTCGAACCCGACGGCGCTGCTGGCGCCCTTGGAGTTCTACAAGGAGCTGGTCGCCTTCTGCCGGCGGCACGAGCTCTTCATCCTGTCCGACCTCGCCTATGCCGAGCTCTACTTCGGCGACCTCGTGCCGCCCTCCGTGCTGCAGGTGCCGGGGGCGAAGGAGGTGACGGTCGAGTTCACCTCGATGTCGAAGACCTACAACATGCCGGGCTGGCGCATGGGCTTCGCGGCCGGCAATCCGAAGCTGATCGCGGCCCTTGCGCGGGTGAAGTCCTATCTCGACTACGGCGCCTTCACGCCGATCCAGGTCGCCGCCGCCGCCGCGCTGAACGGCCCCCAGGACTGCGTGCAGGAGATGCGGGACCTCTACCGCGACCGCCGCGACGTGCTGGTGAAGGGGCTGCGCAACGCCGGCTGGGACGTGCCCTCGCCGGAGGGGTCGATGTTCATCTGGGCGCCGATCCCGGAGCGCTTCCGCCAGCTCGGCAGCGTGGAGTTCTCGAAGCTGCTGCTGGCCAAGGCGAAGGTCGCGGTCGCGCCGGGCCTCGGCTTCGGCGAGCATGGCGACACCCATGTCCGCATCGCCATGGTGGAGAACAACCACCGCATCCGCCAGGCGCTGCGCGGCATCAAGGCCTTCCTGCAGGGCGACAATGTGGGGCCGAGCACGGTACCCGATGCTGTTGAGGTCGATGCGGCATGAGTGATTCCCGTCCCCTTGCCGTCGCGGTCGCCGGCCTCGGCACCGTCGGCGCCGGCGTGCTGAAGGTCCTGCGCGACAACGCCGATCTCATCGCGGCGCGCGCGGGCCGGCCCATCGCGGTCACCGCCGTCTCCGCCCGCGACCGCAACCGCGATCGCGGCGTGCCGGTCTCGGGCCTTCGCTGGTACGACGACCCCGTTGCGCTCGCCGCCGACCCCAAGGTCGATGTCGTGGTCGAGGTGATCGGCGGCAGCGAGGGGCCGGCGAAGGCGCTGGTCGAGGCCGCGCTGCGCGCCGGCAAGCCGGTGGTCACGGCGAACAAGGCGCTGCTCGCGGTGCATGGCGCGGCGATCGCCGAGCTTGCCGAATCGAAGGGCGTGCCGCTCGCCTTCGAGGCGGCGGTGGCGGGCGGCATCCCCGCCATCAAGGCGGTGCGCGAGGGCCTGGCGGCGAACCATATCCTGCGGCTCGCGGGCATCCTCAACGGCACCTGCAACTACATCCTGACGACGATGCGAGAGCAGAAGCGGGAGTTTTCCGAGGTCCTCGCCGAGGCGCAGAAGCTCGGCTACGCCGAGGCCGATCCCAGCTTTGACATCGACGGCATCGACGCCGCGCACAAGCTGGCGGTGCTGGCGGCGCTGGCCTTCGGCAGGCCCGTCGACTTCGGCGCCGTGCATGTGGAAGGCATCCGCGACATCACGGCGATCGACATCGCCATGGCGGAGGAGCTTGGCTACCGGATCAAGCTGCTCGGCATCGCCAAGCGGGAAGAGGGCGGCATCAGCACGCGGGTGCATCCCTGCATGGTGCCGGTCTCGGCCCCCATCGCGCGGGTCGACGGCGTCTTCAACGCCGTGGTGGCGGAGGGCGACTTCGTCGGGCGCGTCGTGCTCGAGGGGAGGGGGGCCGGCGCCGGCCCGACCGCCAGCGCGGTGGTCGCCGACCTGATCGATCTCGCCAGGGGTCGGCATACGCCGGTCTGGGGGGCAGCGCTCGGTGCGCTCGATGCCACGCCCTCCGTGCCGATGGATCGGCACAGCGGCGCCTACTATCTGCGCCTGATGGTGGTGGACCGGCCCGGCGTGATCGCCGACGTCACGGCGGTGCTGCGCGACCATGGCGTGTCGCTCGAATCCATGCTGCAGCGCGGGCGCTCCCCGGGCGAGGCGGTGCCGGTGGTGATCGTGACGCATGACTGCGAGGAATCGCAGATGCGCGCGGCGCTGGCGCGGATCGGCGCGCTGGGCGCGGTGCTGGAGAAGCCGGCGCTGATCCGGATCGAGGCGATGTGACGCGGCCACTGGCCGCTGAAACAGGACTGAAACACCTCTGAAACCGCGGTGCGCGCGCCACGAAATCCTGTGGAAACGGGCGGGGCGGACATTCTCTCCATCGAAACGCCAACGATGGAGACGACGATGGCAACCCCGCAGACCGCGAGCCAGCACGGCTACTACGGCAACTGGACCGACATCTCCCGCTTCTACGTCGATGTCTACGACAGCTATGACGCCTCCTTGGAGCTGCCGTGGTGGGCGGAGCCGGGGACGGAGATCCTGGAGGCGATCAGCGACGTCGGTGTCAACATCGAGGGGAACGGGAACAGCAACACCCTCGGCGGGACCGAGGACGAGGACGTCATCGTCGGCAATGGCGGCAATGACAGCCTCTACGGCGGTGACGACATGGACCTGCTGGTCGGCGACTACCTCGACAACGAGGTGGATGGCGGCCACGATACGCTCGACGGCCAGGGCGGCGACGACGCGCTCTATGGCGGCGGCGGGGATGACTCGCTGAAGGGCGGGACCGGCAATGATACGCTGGTCGGCAATGCCGGTGATGACATCTTCGAAGGTGGCGATGGCTCGGATCTGCTCTCGGGCGGCGCGGGCAACGATCGCTACTATCTCGGCAGCCTGGACACGATCGAGGAGGCTGCGGGCGGCGGCAACGACACCGTCATCCTGATGGGCCAGACGAGCTATACGCTCGGCGCCAACCTCGAGAACGTGGTGATCGGCATCGCCGGCAACGCGAACCTGACGGGCAACAGCCTGGACAACCGCCTGACCGGGGATTCCGGCAACGACACCCTGACCGGTGGCGCCGGCAACGACACCATGGAGGGCAATGGCGGGTCCGACAGCATGGTCGGCGGCACCGGCAACGATACCTACTACGTCTTCCAGACCACCGACACGGTGGTGGAGGCGGCGGGCGCCGGCAACGACACGGTGATCACCACGCTGTCCAGCTACAGCCTGGGCGCGAATGTCGAGAACGTCACCTCGATCGGGGCCTACGGCCTTGTCGGGACCGGCAACGCGCTCGGCAACACCATGATCGGCAATGCCGTGAACGACCAGTTGACCGGGCTCGGCGGCAACGACGCGCTGATCGGCAGGGCGGGCAACGACATGCTGGACGGTGGCGCCGACCAGGACTGGATGACCGGCGATGAGGGCAATGACAGCCTCTATGGCGGCGCCGGGAACGACACGGTGCTGGGCGGCACCGGTGACGACTGGATGTATGGCGGCGACGGCAACGATGCCATGCAGGGCAATGACGGTGTCGACTTCCTGCTCGGCCAGGCCGGCGACGACAACATGGATGGCGGCGCTTCGGCCGACAACCTGCAGGGGGGCGACGGCGCCGATACGGTGCGCGGCGGCGATGCGGGCGACGGCCTGCGCGGCGATGCCGGCAACGATCGCCTCTATGGCGATGCCGGAAACGATACGATGACGGGCGGGCTCGGCGCCGACATGCTCTGGGGTGGCGCGGGGGCCGATCGCTTCGTGTTCAAGTCGGTCGCGGAGAGCACCGGCGGCAGCGTGGACGGCATCCAGGACTTCTCCTTCCGCCAGGGCGACCGGATCGACCTCTCCGGCATCGACGCCGACGCGACGCTGGCGGGGAACCAGGCCTTCGCCTTCAGCCCGACCCAGACCATCTTCACGGGACCCGGCGACCTCTGGGCGGAGGCACGGAGCGGCGGCCTGATGGTCTGCGGGGATGTCAACGGCGACGGTCTGGCCGATGTGCAGATCTTCCTCAACGGCGTCACGGCCGTGACGGGGGACTGCTTCATCCTTTGATCCCTGCCCCCCGCCGGCGAGGTGCCGTCCCCGGCCTGGGGGCGGCGCTTTCGCTGACTCGGGTCCCCGGTGTATCCTCGCCGCGAAAAGACGGAGGCGACGATGGCGCACGACCCGAGTTCCGGGCAGGTGGTGGACCGCAACCTGGCCCTCGAATTGGTCCGGGTGACGGAGGCCGCGGCGCTCGCCGCCTCCCGCTGGATGGGCCGGGGCGACAAGAACGCCGCCGACGGCGCCGCGGTGGAGGCGATGCGCCGAGCCTTCGACACCGTGGCCATCACCGGCACCGTCGTGATCGGCGAGGGCGAGATGGACGAGGCGCCGATGCTCTACATCGGCGAGAAGGTCGGGCTCTATGCCAAGGCCGGCGGGGGCCCGGAGGTCGACATCGCCGTCGATCCGCTGGAGGGCACGTCGCTGACCGCCAAGGGCGGGCCGAACGCCATGGCCGTGGTCGCGCTGGCCGAGCGCGGCGGCTTCCTGCACGCCCCCGACATCTACATGGAGAAGCTGGCGATCGGCCCCGGCCTGCCCGCCGGCGTCGTGCATATCGACGAGGCGCCGGAGAAGAACCTGCGCGAGCTCGCCAAGGCGAAGAAGGTCGACATCTCCGACCTCGTCGTCTGCCTGCTCGACCGCGACCGGCACAAGGACAAGATCAAGGCCTGCCGCGCCGCCGGCGCCCGCATCGTGCTGATCCCGGATGGCGACGTCTCCGGCGTGGTGCAGGTGTCCCAGCCGGAGACGGGGGTCGACCTGTATCTCGGCTCGGGGGGCGCGCCGGAAGGGGTGCTGGCCGCTGCGGCGCTGCGCTGCATCGGCGGCCAGATGCAGGGCAAGCTGCTCTTCGAGGACGATTCGCAGATCGCCCGCGCGCGGGAGATGGGGGTGACCGACCCGAACCGCGTCTATCACCTGGAGGACATGGCGCGGGGCGACGTGATGTTCGCGGCGACCGGCGTCACCACCGGCCCGATGCTGAAGGGCGTGCGCCGCTACCACGGCGGCGCCTTCACCCATTCCATCGTCATGCGGTCGAAGTCCGGCACGGTGCGTTTCGTGGAGGGGCACCACAACTTCGCCCTGAAGCCCTCGGCCTTTGTTGCCTGAGCCGGGCGAGGGCCCCGTCCTCGGCGTCGCCCGCAGCGTCACGGGGCGGCGCTGGATCTGGCGCGGCGGCGACGCGCGCACCGGCCTTGCCATCGCCCAGCGCCTCGACCTGCCGGAGGTGGTGGGACGGCTGCTCTCGGCCCGTGGCGTCGGCGTCGAGGCGGCGCCCGACTTCCTCGAGCCGACGCTGCGCGCACTGCTGCCGGACCCGTCCTGCCTGATCGACATGGACGCCGCCGCGCAGCGCCTGGCTGACGCCGTGCGCGCCGGCGAGACGGTCGCCGTCTTCGGCGACTACGACGTCGACGGTGCCTGCAGCGGCGCGCTGACGGTGCGCGCGCTGCGCCAGCTCGGCTGCCCCGCGACGCACTACGTCCCGGACCGGCTGAAGGAGGGCTACGGCCCCAATCCGGACGCCATCCGCGCCCTCTGCGACCGCGGCGCCACGCTGATCGTCTGCGTCGATTGTGGCGTCGCCGCCCATGCGGCGCTGCAGGCGGCCGAGGGCCGCGCCGAGGTCATCGTGCTCGACCACCACAAGGCGGAAGGCGCGGTGCCCCGCGTCGCCGCGGTGGTGAACCCGAACCGGCTCGACTGCACCTCCGGCCTTCGGCACGTCTGCGCCGCGGCGGTCGCCTTCCTGACCCTGGTGGCGACGCATCGCGTCCTCCGCCGCGCCGGGCATTTCGCGGCGACGCCCGAGCCGCGGCTGCTCGACCTGCTCGATCTCGTGGCGCTGGCCACCGTCTGCGACGTCATGCCGCTGACCGGGGTGAACCGCGCCCTCGTGGCGCAGGGGCTCAAGGTGATGGCGCGGCGCGAGCATGCCGGGATCGCCGCGCTGCTGGAACTCGCGCAGGTGCGCGACGCGCCGACGGCGCATTCGCTGGGCTTCGTGCTCGGGCCCCGCATCAACGCGGCGGGGCGGATCGACGAACCCGATCTCGGCACCCGCCTGCTGCTCTGCGACGATCCGGTCGAGGCGCGGGCCATGGCCGAGCGCCTCGACGCCGTGAACCGGCGGCGGCAGGAGGTGGAGGCCGATGTGCTGGGTGCGGCCATCGCCGCCGCCGAGGCGCAGGTGGCGCAGGGCCATCCCGTGCTGCTCGTCTCCGGCGAGGGCTGGCATCCGGGCGTGGTCGGCATCGTCGCCGGGCGCATCAAGGAACGCTTCAACCGCCCCGCCTGCGTCGCGGGCCTGGCGGGCGGCATGGGCAAGGGCAGCGGGCGGTCGGTGCCGGGGATCGACCTCGGCGCGGCGGTGATCGCGGCGCGGCAATCGGGGCTGCTGGAGGCGGGCGGCGGCCACGCGATGGCGGCGGGCTTCACCATCCGCTCCGACCGCGTCGCCGAATTCCACGCCTTCCTGGACGAGCGCCTGGCGCGCGCCGCCGAGCTGCCGGGGGCGGCGGATCTCGCGGTGGAGGGCGTCGTCGGCGTGCCGGCGGCGACGATCGATCTCGCGCAGCAGGTGGAGCGGCTCGCCCCCTTCGGCGCCGGCAACGAGGAGCCGGTCTTCGCCCTGCCGCGGGCGCGAATCGTCCGTGCCGACCGTGTCGGCAAGGAGGGGGCGACGATCCGCGCCTTCATCGAGGGCGAGGGCGGCCTGGGGCGGCTGAAGGCGATCTGCTTCCGCGCCAAGGACGGGCCGATGGCGCAGGCGCTGCTGGGCTCGGGCGGCGTGCCGCTGCACCTGTGTGGCCAGATCCGGGCAGAGCGCTGGAACGACAGCGTCACGCCCTGCCTGCATGTGACGGATGCGGCGCCCGCGTGAGAGGGCGCGGCGGCTATTGACCCGAGCGGGCGCAGCCGGTACCCGGCGCACCGCGGTCCCCATCGTCTAGAGGCCTAGGACACCAGCCTTTCACGTTGGTAACACGGGTTCGAATCCCGTTGGGGACGCCACTCCCGACGAAACTGAGAACGGGCCGCACTTTCCCCCTTGGGGCCGTCGGCTGTTGCTCGGGCCGGGACGGACGCGGGACCCGAAATGCGGACCTCAGCATCGTCGACAGTGACTTCACCGATGAACATGCGGACATAGGCTCGCCGAAACTGGGGGTCTCCGTCGCAAAGCGCCTCGCGGATGGCCTGGCCGAGCCGCGCTATCTTGGCCGGCGTAATGGCCCTT
>JAIYAI010000115.1 GCA_027489135.1 Acetobacteraceae bacterium | reverse complement strand
GGCGGCATGGGCGCGGGCGCGCGGGCCGGGGCGGCGGCCGGCAGGCCGCACGCGCTGGCGGCGCAGCAGGCGAGTCCTGGCTGCGGCGCCTCCGGCAGCGCCGGCGCGTGCCCGCCGGGCCCGGCATCCGAGGCCGTGCCGTGGCAGTCCGCCGTGGTGGGTGGGGTCGTCAGAGCGGGATCCGCCGTGGCGGCCGGCGTGGTCAGGGCGAGGCCCGCGGCCTGGCCGAGCATCGGCAGGCCGCTGGCCGCGAACCAGGCGAGCAGGAGAAGGGCAAGCCCGCCGCGGCGCCGAGGTGAGTGACCCATGCCCGCATCATGCGGCTTCCCACCATGGGAAGGTCAAGCGTCGCTACAGCACGAAGTCGGCGCCGGTCAGGCTGGCGGTGACGCCGCCGAGCACGACGGCCAGGTCCTCCACCGCATCGCCGTCGACGAAGACCAGCACCAGCCGCTGCCCCAGGAAGAGCGACTGGACGATCTCCCCCTCCACACCCAGGCTGCGGCTGCCGACCAGCACGAAGGCATCGTCCGTGCCCGGCATCGCCGGCTTCGCATCGATGCCCGAGAGATCGAGCCGGTCGCTGCCCTGCTGGAAGTCCCCGATCGTGTCGGTCGTGCCGGAGCCCAGCGCGTCGGCCCCCCAGACGAAGCGGTCGGCGCCCAGGCCGCCGGTAAGGTTGTCGGCGCCTGCCCCGCCGAGCTCGTTGGCGATGGCGACGCCGCTGGTGAGATTCACGGAGACGCTGAGCAGGGAGATGTCGTTGGCGTGCAGCAGCCCGAGATCGAGCAGGTCCGTGCCGGTGCCGCCCGCGATGGTGCTGCTGCGGGCGAAGGCTCAGTCCACGGTGTCGTTGCTGCCGCCGCCGAACAGCAGGTCATGGTCGCCCAGGCCATAGACCTCGTCGTCCGTGGCGGTCTGTCCGGCGTTCAGCGTGTCGTTGTTGACCGTGCCGGCGTAGATCGCCATGGGTCGTTCCTCGCCGTCGCTTCACGATGGCCCGCTTCGCTCCGCCATCGGACATGCCAGCAACGCCGATGCGGTGCCGGGGGTGAAACTTCCATGGTTGTCATGTTTTGCGAAGGCGAACGCGACGCGGGCCTTCATCGAATGGGCGTAGCCCGCATCGGTATTGTCCCGTGACCGACAGAGCGTCGATCGAGATCGCGCTGGATGAGGCCCGCGCCGCCGCAGCGCGTGGCGAGGTGCCGGTCGGTGCCGTCGTCACCGATGCCGCCGGCACGGTGCTCGCCCGTGCCGGCAACCGGGTGGAGGAAATGCATGACGCCTCCGCCCATGCCGAGATGCTCGCCCTGCGCGCGGCGGCGGCGCAGCGCGGCGACCCGCGCCTGCGCGACTGCACCCTGACCGTGACGCTCGAGCCCTGCCCGATGTGCGCCCAGGCGGCCAGCATGTTCCGGCTGCGCCGCGTGGTCTTCGGCGCCTATGACCCGAAGGGTGGGGGTGTGGATCATGGCGCGCGGATCTTCGCCGCGTCCTCCTGCCATCACGTGCCGGAGGTGGTCGGCGGCGTCCGGGAAGCGGAATGCGCCGCCCTGCTGCGGGAATTCTTCGCCGCGCGGCGCTGAGGCGGGCCTATTCGGCCCCCAGCTCCGCTTGCTTCGGTGCGGCCTGGCGATCCGGCGTGCGTTCCCCGACCTCGGCCGGGGGATGGCCGGCGACGGCATCGTCCGCGCCGGCACCGACAGCCGGGCCGGAGAGGGTGGCCCCCAGCATCATGCGCCGGAGGAAGTCGGACCAGTGGGTCATGCCGCGGGCACCCCCTGGAGCGGGGGCGCCGGGGCGAATGCCTTGTCGGGCATGCTCCTGCGCATCATGGTTCTCCTGTTCTCTCAGGACATGGTGCCAAGATACTGTGACGCAATCACGGCAGGGTTGCGACGAATTGTATCCTCACCGCCCCGTGATTGTGGCGCCCACGACACATGGTCGCTTTCCCGGCACGGCGAAGCCTGTGAAGCTGGCGCCCCCGCCCGATTCGCCACGGCCCCCGGGCCGCCAGGAGACCGCCGGCATGACGCCGAGACGCAGCCTGTTTCTCGCCCTGCCGGCGCTCGCCGCCGCCGGTCGCGCCCGTGCCCAGGGGGAGGCCTGGCCGTCCCGGCCGGTGCGCATCGTCGTGGCCTATCCGCCGGGCGGCAGCACGGACCTGCTCGCCCGCGCGGTGGCCGAGCAGCTCCAGGCCGGCTTCCCCGGCAGCAGCTTCCTCGTGGAGAACCGCCCCGGCGGCGCCGCGGTGGTCGGCACCCAGGCGGTCGCGACCGCCGCCCCGGACGGGACCACCCTGGCGCTCGGCAACAACCAGACCCATGCCGCGAATGCGGCGATGGTGCGCGACCTGCCCTACCGCCCGGTCGAGGATTTCGCGCCGATCGGGCGGCTGGCGGAGGTGCACCACGCGCTGGTCGTGCCGGCGACCTCGCCGGCCAGGACGCTGGCGGAGCTGGCGGCGCGCGGCAAGGCGGGCGGCAAGCTGACCTACGCCTCCTCCGGCGTCGGCTCGGCCAGCCATGTGATCGCGGAGAGCTTCGTGAAGCGGGAGGGGCTGGACGCGACGCATGTGCCCTATCGTGGCGGCGCCCAGGCGACGACGGATACCGTGGCGGGGGTGGTCGACTTCTTCGTCTCCACCTGGCCGCAGGTGGTGCAGCTTGTGCAGGACGGGCGGCTCCGGTGCCTCGGCATCGGCGCGCCCGCACGGCTGCCGGCGCTGCCGGAGGTGCCGACCTTCGCCGAGGCCGGGGCACCGTTCATGGCGGTGGATGCCTGGTTCGGCCTCTTCGCCCCGGCCCGCACGCCGGAGGCGGTGATCGGCAGGCTCTCCGCCGCCTTGCCGCCGGTGCTGGCGGCGCCGGCCGTGGCGGGGCGGCTGGCCCAGATGGGCTTCTCGCCGGCGCCGATGGGGGCGGCGGAATTCGCCGCCTTCCAGCGGGCGGAGGTGGCGCGCTGGCGCGACCTCGTGGCGCTGACCGGCATCCGCATCGAGGGCTGAGCGGCGGGGCTGAACGGCGGGGCTGGGCGATGGCGGTCTGGATGATCCTGCTGGCCGGGGCGCTGCGCTGGGGCGCCAAGCTGCAGTACCGGGACGGCCCGCGCACGGCGATGAACTGGTGCGCCTTCGCGGCCCTCTGCTACGCCTGCTACCTGGTCTACTACCGGCCGGACAAGGCCTGGGAGATCCGCTGGGTCGGCCGCGCCATCCTGCGCTTCGTGCTGTCGGTGATCGACACGCTGATCCCCTGACCGGGTCGGCGCTGGGTCAGAGGGCGAAGATCTTCCCCACCGCCGCCGGCACCACCATCGGCTCGCCATAGGCGCGTTCCAGCGCATTCACCGCGCGCCAGCCCGTGCAATGCGCCGGGAACAGGTAGGTCAGGCCAAACTGGCCGAGGTCGCGCACCGTCTCCCCGATGATCGCCTCGTTCTCGCCGGAGAGGTGGAAGCCGCCCATCGCCGCATAGATCGGCTCGCCGGGGAAGCTGGCGCGGATATGGTGGAGGACGTTGACGATTCCGGCATGGCTGCAGGCGGAGAAGACCAGCAGGCCGCGATCCTTGATCCGCACGGCCAGGCAGCGCTCGTCCATCAGCAGCGGGTCGGGGGTCCAGGGATCGGCCGGCGTGGCGCGCGCGACCTGGCTCGGCAGGCCGCGTTCATAGGGCGTGACGCGGGGGATCTCGCCGCTGATCCAGAAGAGGTCGCCGGCGATGGTGCCAGGCGCCGCGGAGACCACGGGCTCGGCGCCGAGCGCCTGCCAGCCGGCGGGATCGGGCACGCGGTCCATCGGCAGCACGCCGCCATCGGGCTGGCGGGAGGCACGTTCGGCGAACATGCCGGGATGCAGGTGCAGGGGGATGGGGCGGTTGCCGTTGGCGGCCTGGATCATGGCGAGCGCGCGCGGGATACCGCCGGCATGGTCCCAATGGCCGTGGCTGAGCATGACGGCCTCGATCGCGCCGAAATCGACACCGAGGCGGGTGCCGTTGCGCTCCACCGCGTAGTCCACGGGGCCGCCGTCGAAGAGGACGGTGTGGCTGCCGTCCGGACCATGCGCGGTGACGACGAGGGAGAGGCCGTGATTGGCGCAGCAGAGCGCGCCACCCGCGACGACCTTCAGCCCCTTGCGCCGCAGCGCGACCCATTCGCGGGTGACGAAGGGGGGCGTGGAGGAGAGGCTGTCGGTGACGTTGTCGACCAGCACCTGGACCTCGACGCGGTCGGCGGTCTGCAGCGGCATGCGGTGGCTTCCTCCAGGCGGCGTCGACCGATGCTGGCATGCGCGGGGCCGGCTGTCGCCGGGATCCGGAATTGCAAAGGGCCCGGGGGGCGTCGCCCCCGGGCCCTCCGCGTGGTCGGCAGCGTATCAGGCCGCGCGGCGACGGCGAGACGCGGCGCCAAGCCCGATCAGCCCGGTCGCGAGGAGCGCGAGGGACATCGGCTCGGGCACGCCCGGGGGGCCCTGCGTCGGGCTGGAGGTGTACGCGATGCTCTGCATCTTCCAGGCGTCGCCGTACTGGTCGGACGGGGTACCGACCAGGATCGCGTTGTACTTACCGCCGCCAATGGCGACGGTGTTGGTGGCGTTGCTGCCGGATGCGCCGTCATCCGTCACGCCCGCCAGAAAGCCCGTGCCCGTGAGGCTGGCCAGGGTCGCGCCGACCAGCGAGGCGTTGCTGGCGATGTTGCCGAGGTAGTAGGTGACGTCGGTGTCGGCCGAGGAGAAGGTCTTCACCAGGATCTCGTCGATGGTCACCGCGGCATTGAACTG
>JAIYAI010000529.1 GCA_027489135.1 Acetobacteraceae bacterium | reverse complement strand
CGGCGATCAGCGCCTGGGTCTCGGGGTCGAGAAGCTCGTTGATGAACTTCATCCCGAGCTCCTGGTTCGGCCCACCCTTCACCAGCGCCACGCCCGCCGGCATCGCCACCGTGCCTTCCTTCGGATAGGCGAGGTCGACCGGCGCACGCTGGCTCTTGCGGAACAGCGTCGTGCGGCTGTCGGGCGAGAGGTACAGGTCAACCTCCCCGCTTTCCTGAAGCTGCTGCGCCTGGGGCGGGTTGGTGGTGATCTGCAGGATATTGGGCTTGAGTTCGCGCAGCTTGCCGAAGCCCTCATCGGCCAGCTTCAGGCATTCGGCCATCGGCTTGCCGGTGGCCAGCGTCGTCGCCGCCAGCAGCGGCACCACCGCCTGGGTGATGCGCATGGAGATCAGGATCACCTTGTCGCGGTACTTGCGGTCCCAGACCTCCGCGTAGCTCTGCGGCGCGGTGCGGACGTTCTGCGTCTGGTAGCTGATGGACGCCGCCGGGAAGCACCAGTTCGCCCACATCGCGTCGCGCGGCCGTGCCTCGGGCTGCACATCGGCCAGGTTGGGGATGTTCAGCCCCTTCAGCGTGGTGATGAGCCCCTCGCGCTCCGCAAGGATCAGCACGGGATCATCCATCATCGTCACGGTCATGGTCGGCCGCGCGCGGTTGGAGCGCATCTTCTCGAGGTTGATCAGGCTGTTCGTGCCCTCGAAGAGGATCTTGAAGCCGTGCTTCCGCTCGATCCGCGGGAAGAGGATGTCGGTGAGGCCGGGGGAGGCCGGGCCGCCCACGAAGATCTCCGGCGTCTGCGCGCTCAGGATGGCGGGCGCGGCCAGCAGGCCGGTCGCGCCCCCGAGCAGGGCGCGGCGGCTCCAATGGGTGATCATGGCGGTTCCCCTCCGGTGGCGATCAGGTCGCGCGGTGGTCAGCAAGTGCCATGCCGGACGTTCCGTCCCGGCCCCAGCCCTGCGGACCCACCGTTTGCCCAAAACCTGGGCAATCCTGCCACGCCGAGGGGCGGGAAAGCGAGCCCCCTCATGCATTCTCCCGCGCTAGGATGGGTGCAACGAGGAGGAACCCCATGCACCGCTCCACCCAGCGCATCCTGACGACGCACACCGGCAGCCTGCCGCGGCCGCCCTCGCTGACCGCCCTCTATGCACGCCGCGCCCGGGGGGAGGCGGTCGACGAGGCCACCATCGACGCCGAGGGCCGCGCCGCGCTCGCCGCCATCGTGCCGGCGCAGATCGCGGCGGGGATGGACGTGATCAACAACGGGGAGCAGCAGCGCGACAGCTTCGCCCTCTACTTGCGACACCGCCTGACCGGCATCGGCGGCGAGAGCATCCGCGGCACCTTCGCCGACATCGACGCCTATCCCGAGTTCAAGGCGGAGTTCACCCGCGGCGCTACCACCAAGGAATTCGTCAGCAACACCGCGCAGCTTCCGGCCGCCATCGGCCCCGTCGCCTATGCCGATCCCGGCGTGGTGCGGGCCGAATGCACGGATTTCGGGGCCGCGCTGGCGGGGCAACGAGGTCGCTTCACCGAGGCCTTCCTGACCGCCCCCTCCCCCGGCATCGTCGCCGCGATCATGCAGAACAAGCACTACGATACGGACCAGGCCTATCTGGAGGCGCTGGGCCGGGCGCTGGCGATCGAGTACCGCGCGATCCTCGAAGCCGGCTTCGTGCTGCAGCTCGACTGCCCCGACCTGGCGCTGGAACGCCACGCCTCCTACCGCGACCGGACGCTGGCCCACTTCCTCGATTTCGTCGAGCGCGTCATCGGCGTGATCAACGACGCCATCGCGGACCTGCCGCGGGACCGCATCCGCCTGCATGTCTGCTGGGGCAATTACGAGGCGCCGCACGATGCCGACGTGCCGCTGGCCGAGATCCTGCCTATCCTCCTGCGCGCCCGGGTCGGCGGGCTGGTGCTGCCCTTCGCCAATCCGCGCCACGCGCACGAGATCCGGGATCTGGAACGCCTGCCGCTTGCCCCGGATCAGATCCTGGTCGCGGGGGTGATCGACACGCTGACCAATTTCGTCGAGCACCCGGAGGTGGTGGCGGAGCGCATCGAGCGCGCGGCCCGCGCCGTGGGCGACCCGACGCGCGTGCTGGCCGGGACGGATTGCGGCTTCGACACCTCGGCCGGGCGCGGCCGCGTCACCCCCGACGTGGTCTGGGCCAAGCTGCGGGCGATGGCGGAAGGGGCGCGCATCGCTTCCGCCAGGTTGTTCCACTGATGTGCTGGATCTGCGAGGCGCGGCCGGACCTCCGCCTGCATGCGAACGCGCCACCGCCGGAACCGGAAGAACCGATCACCCCGCCGACCACGCCCCGTCCAGAGGCAGCGCCGCCCCCGTGATGTCTTCCCCGTCCGGGCCGCAGAGGAAGGCGGCGAGCGCGGCGACACGTTCGGCGGCGACGAAGCGCCGCGTCGGCTGCTTGCCCGCGAGGAAGGCGGCGACTGCGGCATCGCGGTCCGTCTCCCCCCGCGCGGCCATGCCGGCGGCGATGCGCGCTTCGATCGCCGGCGTCGGGACCGATCCCGGGCAGAGCGCGTTGCAGGTCAGTCCCGCATGCGGCGCGAGTTCCAGCGCCACGGCGCGGGTCAGCCCGATCAGCGCGTGCTTCGTCGCGACGTAGCCGACCCGCTCCGTCGCGCCGACCAGGCCGTAGATCGAGCTGATGTTGATGATCCGGCCATAGCCCTGCGCCTTCATCCGCGGCACGGTGAGGCGCGTGGTGTGGAAGGCGGATGAGAGGTTGACCGCGATATCCTCGTCCCAGCCGGCGGGGTCGGCATCCTCGATGAGGCCGAAATGCCGCGTGACGGCGTTGTTCACCACGATGTCCGGCGCCGCGGCATCGACCAGCGCCGCGATCGCGTCGACATCGCGGAGATCGGCCTGGGCGTAGCGGCCCGGCACCGGCAGGTCGCCCGCGATCATCGCGCCCTCCGCGCCCGGCAGCAGGCCGTGCAGGGTGACGCGGCAGCCCGCGGCCGCCAGCGCCTGGGCGATGGCGAGGCCGAGGCCGGCGGTCGATCCGGTGATCAGGGCGCTGCGGCCGGAAAGCGTATCGGTCATGGGTCAACCGTGGCCCGTCCGCCTGCGCCTTGGCAAGCCGGCCCCCCGCGCGCATGCTGCCCGCATCGGGCAGGCCCCGCATCAGACGGCGCCGCCTTGAGGAGGACCGCCGCATGCCGGCCAATGACGACACAGCCCCGCTGCGCATCACGTCACTGCATCCCGCGCTCGGCGCCCGGGTGGAGGGGCTGACCCTCTCCCCCGATCTCGCGCCCGGCACCGTCGATGCCATCCGCGCCGCCATGGACCGCTACGCCGTGCTGATCTTCCCCGGCCAGGCGCAGCTCGACGACGAGGCGCAGCTCGGCTTCGGCCGGCTCTTCGGCACGGTGGAGGAGACGCCGTCCCTGGTGGATCAATCGCGCCGGCGCCTGCCGCAGAACCAGATCAACGACATCTCCAACCTGGGCGTCGACGGGAAGATCCTGCCGGCGGACGACCGGCGGCGGATGTTCAACCTCGGCAACCTGCTCTGGCACAGCGACAGCAGCTTCAAGCCGACGCCGGCCAGCTATTCCATGCTGCACGCCCGCGTCATCCCCCCCGAAGGCGGGGAGACCGAGTTCGCCGACATGCGCGCCGCCTGGGACGCGCTGCCCGATGCCAGGAAGGCCACGCTGCGCGACCTGGTGACGGAGCACTCGCTGATCTTCTCCCGCGCCCTGCTGGGCTTCGAGGAGTTCACGCCGGAGGAGCGGGAGCGCTGCACGCCCGTGCCGCAGCGCCTGGTGCGGCGGCATCCGGGATCGGGGCGGATGTCGCTCTATCTCTCCTCCCACATCGGCGGCATCCAGGGCTGGCAGACGCCGGAGGCGATGGCGCTGCTGCGCGACCTGACGGAATTCGCGACGCAGTCGCGCTTCGTCTATCGCCACCACTGGGCCGTCGGCGACCTCGTGGTGTGGGACAACCGCTGCACCATGCATCGCGGCCGGCCCTATGCGGACAAGACCTATCCGCGCGACATGCGCCGCGTGACGCTGATGGATGTCGCGCCGACGCTGGCCCAGGCGGCGTAGAAGCCGGCGTAGCGCTAACCCTTCTTCCCGGCGCCGGGGACCAGCTTGGTGAAGTCCCCGAAGCGCATCGTCGGATGGCTGCGC
The DNA here is from genome assembly GCA_027489135.1 of Acetobacteraceae bacterium. Classification (GTDB taxonomy): domain Bacteria; phylum Pseudomonadota; class Alphaproteobacteria; order Acetobacterales; family Acetobacteraceae; genus JAIEOP01. The sequence continues at coordinate 1,739 of JAIYAI010000529.1, read as the reverse complement.
GCGTATTGCGGGGCGAACTCCGCCGTCTCGCGCAGCGCCTCCGCCGCGTGCCAGGCCCAGCGCGGGTCGTAGGTCATGCCCCGCCCCAGCGCGACGAGGTCGGCCGCACCGTCGCGGATCGCCTGTTCCGCCTGGGCGGGTTCGTTGATCAGCCCGACGGCCATGGTCGGCAGCCCCGCCTCCTCCCGGATGCGGCGCGCCATCGGCACCTGGTAGCCCGGGCCGACATCCAGCTTCTGGTCCGGATGCGACCCGCCGGAGGAGGCGCAGACATAGTCGCAGCCCAGATCCTTCAGCGCCTTCGCGAAGACGACCGCATCGTCCAGTGTCCAGCCGCCCTCCATCCAGTCGGAGCCGTTCACCCGCAGGCCCATCGGCTTGTCCGCCGGCCAGGCCGCGCGCATCGCCGCGAAGACCTCGAGCGGGAAGCGCATCCGCCCGGCGAGGTCGCCGCCATATTCGTCGTTGCGGCTGTTCGACAGCGGCGAGAGGAAGGACTGCAGCAGGTAGCCATGCGCCGCATGCACCTCGACGAGGTCGAAGCCGATGGCCGCGGCCCGGCGCGTCGCCGCGACGAAGTAGTCCTTCACCTCGGCGAGGCCGGCATGGTCCAGCACCACCGGGTTCGGCCGGCCCGGATAGGGGATGTCGCTGCCGCTGACGGGGGTGAAGCCGCCCTCGGCCTCGCCCTGGTAGGCCAGCCCCTCCCAGGGCCGCGCCGTCGAGCCCTTGCGGCCGGAATGGGCAAGCTGGATGCCGATCGCGGCCTTGCCGTATTGCCGGCAGAAGCCGAGCACGCGCTTCAGGGATTCAGCCTGGGCGTCGGTCCAAAGGCCGATGTCGTACTGCCCAACGCGGCCACGCGGCTCGACGGCCGTCGCCTCCAGGATCACCAGGCCGGGACCGGAGACGGCGAGGTTGCCGTAGTGCATCAGGTGCCAGTCGGTCGCCTCGTTCGCGGCATTGCCGGAATACTGCGCCATGGGCGAGACGACGATGCGGTTCGACAGCGTCAGGCCGCGCAGCGAATAGGGCGAGAAGAGACGGGTGGGCATGTCAGGCTTCCTCGGACGTTGGCCCGAGAGTGTCGCCCGCCCCGCCAGCCGGCAAGGGGCTCAGTAGGTTTCCTGCAGCAGCGACACATGCGCCGCGACGATGCGCCAGCCCACCGGCGTGCGCATCCAGGTATGGCTCTGCCGCCCCGTCTTCGTCGCGCCCTTGCGGCGGAAGGTGGTGTTGGCCGTACCGAAATCCCGGCCATAGGTGGTGATCACCGTCTCCAGCAGGTCACGCTCGAACACACCGGTGCGCGCGGCGCGGAAGGATGCGATCTGCGCATGGCCGTGCAGGTTTTCCGTCACGCCGTAGCGGATGGTATGCGGGCTGTCCCAGAACAGCTCGTCCAGCACCGCGACGTCGTTGGAGGTCAGCGCCTTCTCGTAGCGCATGAAGGCCGCCGTGACCTCGGCATGCACCTCGGGGATGTTGATCTCCATGGGACTCACTCCGGGATGGCGGGGGCGGCGCAGACACCGATGGATTCGAGCGCGGCGGCGACGCGGAAGAGGCTCTCCTCCTTCCACGGCGCGCCGATGAGTTGCACGCCGATCGGCAGGCCGCCAGGGGTGCCGAGCGCGCGGGGATCGGCGATCGGCGCCGCGATCACGGGCAGGCCGATGCAGGAGATGGGCTGGGTATAGACCCCGAGGTTGGGGCGGACGGGAATGGTCTCACCGTCG
>JAIYAI010000708.1 GCA_027489135.1 Acetobacteraceae bacterium | reverse complement strand
GCGGCGCCGTTCGGCATGCCGTCGATGATCTTGGCGTCGCCGGTCTTCCACAGCAGCCGCGCCAGGGCGAGGCAGGGCTTCACGAAGATCGCGTCGTAGAGCTCGTCGAAATACCACTTGTTCAGCAGGAACCGGTAAAGCCCCTGGAAGCGCGCGGCGAGCATGCCCGGAATGGAGGGCATGAACATGTACATCGCATAGGCCGTGGCGATGCCGATCACGCCGACCACGAAGGGCGCCAGCGGCACCCAGCCCGGCACCTCGTGCATCGCGTGCAGGATGTGGTTGTGCGGGCCGTTGAAGATGGCGCCGGCCCAGAAGCCCTCGGCGTCATGGCCGATGAAGCGCTCATGGAAGAGCCAGCCCGTGATGATGGCGCCGCCCGCGAGGACCAGCAGCGGGACCAGCATGACGATCGGGCTCTCGTGCACATGCTCCATCGTGTGATGGTCGGCGCGCGGCTTGCCGTGGAAGGTCAGGATGATCAGGCGCCAGGAGTAGAAGGCGGTGAGGATCGCCGCCAGCAGGCCGCAGATGAAGGCGTACATGCCGACCGCGCTGTGCGAGGCGAAGGCGGCCTCGATGATCGCGTCCTTCGAGTAGTAGCCGGCGAAGAAGGGAATGCCCGCCAGCGCCAGGCTGCCGACCCAGAAGACGCCGTAGGTCACGGGGATCTTGGTCCAGATCCCGCCCATCTTCCGGATGTCCTGCTCGTCCGACATGGCGTGGATCACGCTGCCGGCCGAAAGGAAGAGCAGCGCCTTGAAGAAGGCGTGGGTGAAGAGGTGGAACATCGCCACCTGGTAGGCGCCGACGCCGGCGGCGAAGAACATGTAGCCGAGCTGCGAGCAGGTGGAGTAGGCGATCACCCGCTTGATGTCGTTCTGCACGCAGCCGATCGTCGCGGCGAAGAGCGCCGTGGTCGCCCCGATGAAGGTGCCCAGCGCCAGGGCGTTCGGCGCGTATTCGAAGATCGGCGACATGCGGCAGACCAGGAAGACGCCCGCAGTCACCATGGTCGCGGCATGGATCAGCGCGGAGACGGGCGTCGGCCCCTCCATCGCGTCCGGCAGCCAGGTGTGCAGGCCGATCTGCGCCGACTTGCCGCAGGCGCCGAGGAAGAGCAGCACCGCGATCATCTCGAGCGCCGGCATGCCGCCGAAGCGGTCGTTCAGGTGCTGCGGCACGGCGGCGAAGATCACGTCGAACTCGATGCTGCCGAAGACGTAGAAGGTCAGCGCGATGCCGAGCATGAAGAAGACGTCGCCGACGCGGTTCACGATGAAGGCCTTCATCGCCGCGGCGCAGGCGCTCTCCTTCTCGTACCAGTAGCCGATCAGCAGGTAGCTCGCGAGGCCGACACCTTCCCAGCCGAAGAAGAGCTGGGCGAGGTTATCGGCCGTGACGAGCATCAGCATCATGAAGGTGAAGAGGCTGAGATAGGCGAAGAAGCGCGGCACCGTCGCGTCATGCGACATGTAGCCCACGGAATAGAGGTGGATGAGGGTCGAGATGAAGGTGACCATCATCACCATCACCGCCGCCAGCGTGTCGTAGCGAAGGCTCCAGGCGAATTCGAGCCCGCCGACATCGATCCAGGTGGCGAGGCGGATGGTGGTGGCACCCCCGTCCTGCGTCACGCCGATGAAGTTCAGCATGCCGCAGATGGCGGCCAGCACCATGCAGATGACGGTGGACCACTGCGCGGCCTTGTCGCCGATCCAGCGGCCGAAGAAGCCGCTGATCGTCGCCCCGAGCAGGGGGAAGAAGATGGCGCCGACGTACATCGGTTTAGCCTCTCAGGGTCGAGATATCCTCGACCTCGATGCTGCCGCGGTTGCGGAAGTAGATGACGATGATGGCGAGGCCGATGGAGGCCTCGGCCGCGGCGACGGTCAGCACGAAGAGCGCGAAGACCTGGCCCGCCAGGTCGTCGAGCCGCGCCGAGAAGGCGACCAGGTTCAGGTTCACCGCGAGCAGGATCAGCTCGACCGACATCAGGATGACGATGACGTTCTTCCGGTTCAGGAAGATGCCGACCACGCCCAGCACCAGCAGGATGGAGCTGATCGCTAGGTAATGGGAAAGCCCGACGGCCATCTCAGTGGTGCCCCCCATGCCCATGGTCGTCGGCATGCGCGACCTGCTTCGGCTTCGGTGCCTCCGGCAGCGGCGGGCGCCGGATGCCGAGTTCCGCGATGCCGGCGCCGACCGGCGGCCGCTCCATGCTGATGGAGCCGGTTCGCGCGATCTGGGCGGCGACGTTCTGCCGCTTCGTGCCGGGCCGCTGGCGATGCGTCAGCACGATGGCGCCGATCATGGCGACCAGCAGCACCAGGCCCGAAAGCTGGAAGAGATAGACGTAGTCCGTGTAGAGGATCGCGCCCAGCGCTTCGGTGTTCGTCACCCCGCCGCCCGGGTTCGGCGCCAGGCGCAGGTCCGTGGCCTCGCTCGCCGTCGTCCAGGTGGAGACGACCAGGGCCAGTTCCAGCAGCAGGATGAAGCCGACGATGCCGCCGATGGGCAGGTATTTCTGGAAGCCCTCGCGCATCCGCGCGAAGTCGATGTCCAGCATCATGACGACGAAGAGGAACAGCACCGCGACGGCGCCGACATAGACGATGACCAGGATCATCGCCAGGAACTCCGCCCCCGCGATCAGCATCAGCGCCGCGGCGTTGAAGAAGGCGAGGATGAGGAAGAGCACGCTGTGCACGGGGTTGCGTGCCGTCACCACCATGGTCGCCGAGGCGATCAGCACGAAGGCGAAGGCGTAGAAGGCGAGGGTCGTGATCATGATGCCTCTGCCTCAGCGGTACGGGGCATCGAGCTCGAGCCGCTTCGCGAGCTCGGGCTCCCAGCGGTCACCGTTCGCGAGCAGCCGCGCCTTGTCGTAGAGCAGTTCCTCGCGCGTCTCGGTGGCGAACTCGAAATTCGGCCCCTCGACGATGGCGTCGACCGGGCAGGCTTCCTCGCACATGCCGCAGTAGATGCACTTCACCATGTCGATGTCGTAGCGCGTGGTGCGGCGGGATCCGTCCTCGCGCGGCTCGGCCTCGATGGTGATGGCCTGGGCGGGGCAGATCGCCTCGCACAGCTTGCAGGCGATGCAGCGTTCCTCGCCGTTCGGGTAGCGGCGCAGCGCGTGCTCCCCCTTGAAGCGGGCCGAGATCGGGCCCTTCTCATAGGGGTAATTGATCGTGACCTTCGGCTTGAAGAACATCTTCAGCGTCTGCCACATGCCGCCCGCCAGCTCCGCGAGGAGCCAGGTGCGCGCGGCGCGGTCCAGGGTCATGGCCATGATTGGTTCTCGGTCCTCAGGCCGGCAGCCAGCCGGTGAGCTTCAGGACGGCGGCGGTGATGACCAGCCAGATCAGGCTGAAGGGCAGGAAGACCTTCCAGCCCAGCCGCATCAGCTGGTCGTAGCGGTAGCGCGGGAATGTCGCGCGCACCCAGATGAAGGTGAAGAGGCAGAGCGCGATCTTCAGCGCGAACCAGACGAAGCCCGGGATCCAGGTGAAGGGCTCGGCGTTGATCGGCGGCAGCCAGCCCCCCAGGAACAGGATCGTCGTCAGCGCCGACATCAGGATCATGTTGGCGTAT
>JAIYAI010000440.1 GCA_027489135.1 Acetobacteraceae bacterium | reverse complement strand
GACGGGCACGCCGGGCCATGCGGACTGGATCGCCCTGCAGGATAGCATCGCCAACATGCGCGCCCGGACCGCCATGGGGCGCCGGGCCAAGGCGGAGGTTGCGTTGGCCCTGCTCGATGCATCCGACCTGCCGGTGGCGGAGCTTGCGCGCAGCGTCATCCTCGAGGCCCTGGCGAGCCTGCCTGCAGATCGCGTGTAGAGCAGCCCCATCCTGGCCGGACAGAGCCTTGCCCATCAGTATGGACCAGGCTGCTCGAGCAGCATGATGCCCTGAGCACGCGCGTCGCGCCGACCGGTGACGGTCAGCGCCAGCCTGCTCCCGCTGCCTGACGCAGCCGCCGCGAAGCCGGAAGCGCCGGGCGTTGCGATCGCAGGCAGGGCCTGTGCAGGGCCCACGGTGCTGCGGTCTCCGGCGAGCGCACCCTACAGCCCCGCCTGCTCCTTGCACCAGCGCGCGGCCTGCTCATGCGTGCAGAACCAGACGTCGCCCGCCGCCTGCATGTGGCGCACCAGCCGGTCCAGGAAGGCGATGCGGCTGCGATGGCCGATGACGTGCGGATGCATGGTCAGGACGTAGAGCCCGCCTTCCTCCCAGGCGCCGTCGAACTCGGCGCGGAAGATCTCCTCCACCGCGGAGGGCGCCGTGTAGGGCCGGTAGGGCGAGTTGTAGCGCATCGGGAAATAGACCGCGTCGTCGCGGATCCACTCCACCGGCAGCTCGACGATGCCCGTGGGCGCGCCACCATCGGTCAGCTCATAGGCATCGTCGTCGGCCATCAGGCTCGAATCGTACAGCAGCCCGAGCTCGCGGATGATGTCGAGCGTCACCGTCGAGAAATCCCAGCTCGCCGTCCGGATGCCGACGGGGCGCTTGCCCGTCGCCTTCTCCAGCACCTCGGCGGCGCGGAAGGTCAGGTCGCGCTCGACGCCGGGCGGCAGGATGGTGTTGGCCTCGTGGATCCAGGGATGGATGCCGATCTCGTGCCCATCGCCGGCGACGGCGCGGATCTCCTCCGGATGCCGCAGGGCGGAGACGGCGGGGTAGAAGAAGGTCGCCGGGATGCCGTGCTTCGCCAGCAGGGCGCGGATGCGCGGCACGCCCTGGCGCGCGCCGTAATGCCCCTGGCTGATGCGCATGGGGCTCTCGTCCTGGTCGCGCAGCGGGATGGTCTCGTGGTCCGCGTCGAAGGACAGCGCCACGGCGCAGCGCGCGCCGCCCGGCCAGGCGGCGGGGCGCAGGCTGCGGCCGGCGCGGGCACGGCCGACGATGCGGCGCCAGGTCTCCTCCGGCCATTCCCAGGGCGGGGTCACGGGATCGGGCATCGGCGGTCTCCTGGCGGACGGGCGGGTGGCAGCGCGCCGCCGTGCGGCTAGGCTGCGCAGGGCGCGATCCTGCGCGCAGCCCGACCGCGAGGGAAGAGACCATGCCGATGCGCCGCGCCGCCCTGTTGCTGCTCCTGCTCACCGGCTGCACGGCGATGGAGCGTGCCAATGTCGCCGACAAGGAGGACCTGCTGGCCGCCGCCGGCTTCGTCCAGCGCCCCGCGAACACGCCGGAGCGCCAGGCGCAGCTGGCGACGCTGCCGCCGCACCGATTCGTCCGCCGTGTCGCCGGCGACGAGGTGACGTATCTCTTCGCCGATCCGCTGGTGTGCAACTGCCTCTATGTCGGGAACCAGGCCGCCTATGGCCGCTACCAGCAGGTGGCGCTGGCGCGGCGCATCGCGCAGGACCGGCTGATGGCGGCGCAGATGGATGCGCAGGCGGCGATGGCCTGGGGCTGGGGCCCCTGGGGCGGCCCGGGCTTCTGGTACTGAACGCCGCGCGACACTCCGCCGCCGACCGGGATCACTGGCACGCCCCTTGCTGTGCGCGGGCACCCGCAGCGAGAGGAGTGGCTTCGATGGACATCGGCGTCTTCATCCCGATCAACAACAACGGCTGGATCATTTCCGCCGCCTCGCCGCAATACATGCCGAGCTTCGACCTGAACCGGCGCGTCGTGGAGAAGGCCGAGGCCTATGGCTTCGAATTCGCCCTCTCGATGATCAAGCTGCACGGCTTCGGCGGGAAGACCGAGTTCTGGGACCATGGGCTCGAGAGCTTCACGCTGATGTCGGCCCTGGCCGCGGTGACGAAGCGCATCCGGCTCTATGCCTCGACCGCCGTGCTGACCCTGCCGCCGGCGATGGTCGCGCGCATGGCGGCGACGATCGACGACGTCTCCGGCGGCCGCTTCGGCGTGAACATCGTCTCCGGCTGGCACAAGGTGGAATACACCCAGATGGGGCTCTGGCCAGGCGACCAGCATTTCGGCAAGCGCTACGACTATAGCACCGAATACGTGCGGGTGATGCAGGACCTGTGGTCGGAAGGCCATTCCGACTTCAAGGGCGAGTTCTTCCAGATGGACGCCTGCAAGCTCAGCCCGCGGCCGAAGAAGGGCATCCCGCTGGTCGCGGCCGGGCAGTCGGACCGCGGCATGGAGTTCGCCGCGACCTATTGCGACTTCAACTTCGCGCTCGGCGAAGGCGTGAACGAGCCGACCAAGGCCGCCTCCGTCCCGGCACGCATGCTGGAGCACGCGAAGAAGGCCGGCCGCGATGTCGGCAGCTACATGCTCTACATGGTCATCGCCGACGAGACCGATGCGAAGGCGCTGGCCAAGTGGGATGCCTACAACGCCGGCGCCGACAAGGAGGCGCTGGCGCATCTGCTGGGCCATGCGGCCGCCGACACCGCGCCCTCCGAGACCTCGATGGCCGCGGCGATCTCGCGCTCGCCCTCGCCCATCAACTTCAACATGGGCACCATCGTCGGCAGCTACGCCACCTGCGCGAAGCTGCTGGACGAGGCGGCGACCATGCCCGGTGTGAAGGGGCTGATGCTGACCTTCGACGACTTCATCAAGGGCATGGACGATTTCGGCACGCGCATCCAGCCGCTGATGGCTTGCCGCAGCCATGTGAAGATGGCGGCCTGACGGCATGTGACGCCGCGGGCGTCGCCGCTATTCTCCGGTGCCCTACCCCTTGCGATGGGGCACCGGAGATCACCGCCGCATGTTCCCGATCCGCCGCGCCCTTGCCGCGACGCTGCTCGCCCTGCCGCTGATGGCCCAGGCGCCGCAGCCGCCCGCCACCGCGCCCGCGCCACCCGCCGCGGCGCCCACGCAGCCCGCCCTGCCGCCCGGCGCCATCCCCGGCCAGCCCGGAGCGCGGTCGCCCACCACGGCGCAGACGCCGCGTACCCGCCTCGTCAATCCCTCGGCCGAGTTCTGCGTGCAGCGCCTGGGCGGGACCTTCGAGATCGAGCGCGAACCGGCCGGGGAACGCGGCATCTGCGTCCTCCGCGACGGGCGGCGCATGGATGCCTGGGCGCTCTACCGCGCCTATCACCGCGACCAGCCGGCGTCCGACGGCGGCGAGGAGGACTTGCCCCCCGGCGGCCCCCATCTGATGGAGTAGGGCCGCGATGCCACGCGCGCTGATCATCGGCGGCTCGCTCGGCGGCCTCTTCGCCGCGCTGCTGCTGCGCCAGGCCAGCTGGGACGCCACGATCTTCGAACGCGCCGGCAGCGACCTCGCCGGCCGCGGCACCGGCATCGGCACCCATGCCGAGCAGCTTGCGGTCATGCGCCGGCTCGGCCTGCCCGTCGACGAGGGCATCGGGGTGCGGATCACCGAGCGCCTCTGCCTCGGCGCCGACGGATCGGTCGTGGCGCGGCTGCCCTTCGACAAGATCATGACGAGCTGGGCGAAGCTGCACCACCTGCTGCGCGCCGCGGTTCCGGACGAGAGCTACCGCCACGGCATGGCGCTGGAAGCGGTCGAGCAGCGGAATGACGGCGTCACCGCCATCTTCGCCGACGGCACGCGCATCGCTGGCGACATTCTGGTCGGTGCCGATGGCCTGCGCAGCACGGTGCGGGAGTCCTGCTTCGATACGCCGTCGCCGCGCTATGCCGGCTACGTCGCCTGGCGCGGGCTGATCCCGGAGCAGCAAGTGCCCCACATCGCGCGGGCCGACCTGCTCGACCGCTTCGGTTTCTTCCTGACGGCGCGGGAGCAGATCCTCTCCTACCCCGTGCCCGGCGCCGAGGACGACCACCGGCCCGGCCGGCGCGGCTTCAACTGGGTCTGGTACCACCCCGTGCACGAGACCGGCGCCCTGCCCGATCTCTGCACCGATTCCGCGGGGCGGACGCATGCGCTTGGCATCCCGCCGCCGCTGATCCGGCCCGAGGTGCTGGCCGCCTTCCGTGCCGAGGCGGAGGCGATCCTGGCGCCGCAATACGCCGCCGTGGTGCGGGCGACGCCGCTTCCCTTCTTCCAGCCCGTCACCGATCTCGACAGCCCGCGCATCGTCGCCGGGCGCGTCGCGCTGATCGGCGATGCCGCCTTCGTCGCGCGGCCGCATGTCGCCGCGGGCGTCGCCAAGGCGGCGCTGAACGCGGCCTGGCTGGCCGATGCGCTGGCGGCGTCGGGCGGCGACCTCGATGCAGGCCTCGCGGCCTATGAGGCGCGGACGCTGCCCTTCGGCCAGGCCATGATCGCCCGCGCGCGGTACTGCGGCGCGCCGCTGGAGGACCCGCCACGCCCCGGCCTGGCGCACGAACCCCTGCCGGTGATGCGCGCCATCGGCGCACCGCTGTCGGAGATCCCGGGCCTCGTGCTGTAGCGCTTGCCGCGCCCGTCGCCCGGGCGCAGGGAGCGGGCCATGACCGCCACCGACCCCGCCCTGATGTCCGCCGAGACCCTGCTCGGCCTCTATGCCCGCCGCGCCCTCTCCCCGGTCGAGGTGCTGAAGGCCGTGCTCGAACGCGTCGCGCTCTACAACCCCTGGGTCAACGCCTTCGCCGCGATGAACCCGCGCGCCCTGCAACAGGCCGGGGAAAGCG
>JAIYAI010000088.1 GCA_027489135.1 Acetobacteraceae bacterium | reverse complement strand
TGCTGCATGACGGCCCCCCGTATGCGAACGGGCCGCTGCATATCGGGCACGCGCTGAACAAGATCCTGAAGGACGTGATCAACCGCGCGGCGCAGATGGCCGGGCGCGACGGCATCTATGTGCCGGGCTGGGACTGCCACGGCCTGCCGATCGAGTGGGAGATCGAGAAGCTCTACGCGCAGAAGGGCAAGGACAAGGACGCGGTGCCGGTACTGGAGTTCCGCGCCGACTGCCGCGCCTATGCGCAGCATTGGCTGGAGGTGCAGCGCGAGGAGTTCCAGCGCCTCGGCGTCTTCGGCGAGTGGCAGAACCGCTACGCGACGATGGACTTCACCTCGGAGGCCGTGATCGCCGGGGAAATCGGCAAGTTCCTGATGAACGGCTCGCTGTACCGGGGTCTCAGGCCGGTGATGTGGAGCCCGGTCGAGAAGACGGCGCTGGCCGAGGCGGAGAGCGAGTATCACGACCATGTCTCGCCCACCCTGTGGGCGCGGTTCCGGCTGACCGCCGCCGGCGCGGCGGATCTCGTCGGCGCCAGCGTGGTGATCTGGACGACGACGCCCTGGACCATCCCGGGCAACCGCGCGGTCGCGTATGGGGAGGAGATCGACTACGCGCTGGTGCATGTGGAGGGCGTGGCCGAGGGCAGCCATCTCGTCCCCGGCGAGTTCCTCCTCGTCGCCCTGCCGCTATTGCCGCAATTCGAGAAGGATGCCGGCCTCGCCGCGCATAGCATCAAGCGGGTGCTGAAGGGGGCGGAGCTTGCCGGCGCCATCGCCGCGCATCCGCTGCAGGGTGCGGGCTATGACTTCGACGTCCCCCTGCTGGCCGGCGACTTCGTCACGACGGAGGCCGGCACCGGCTTCGTCCACATCGCGCCGGGCCATGGCGAGGACGACTTCAACCTCGGCCGCGCCCACAACCTGCCGATCCCGGAGACGGTGAACGACGACGGCACCTTCACCGTCCAGGCGCCGGGCTTCACCGGGATGCATGTCTTCAAGGCGCATGACGCCGTCTATGCCGCCTGCGCGAAGGCCGGCACCCTGGTGGCGAAGTCGAAGCTGACGCACAGCTACCCGCACAGCTGGCGGTCGAAGAAGCCCATCATTTTCCGCGCCACGCCGCAATGGTTCATCGCCATGGACGATGACCGCCAGATCCGCGCCAAGGCACTGGCGGCGATCGACGCGACCCACTTCGTCCCCGACCAGGGCCGCAACCGCATCGGCAGCATGGTCGCCGCCCGCCCGGACTGGTGCATCAGCCGCCAGCGCGCCTGGGGCGTGCCGATCGCCGTCTTCGTCGAGAAGGCGACGGGCGAGCCGCTGCGCGACCCCACGGTCATGACCCGCATCCTCGAAGCCTTCCGTGTGGAGGGCGCCGATGCCTGGTACCAGCCCGGCGCCGCGGCGCGCTTCCTCGGGAACGAGCGGAACCCGGACGACTACGAGCAGGTGATGGACATCGTCGACGTGTGGTTCGAATCAGGTTCGACCCACGCCTTCGTCCTGCCCGACCACGGCCTGCCTTTCCCGGCGGACCTCTACCTGGAAGGCTCGGACCAGCATCGCGGCTGGTTCCATTCCTCCCTGCTGGAGAGCGTCGGCACCAACGGCGTCGCGCCCTTCAAGGCGATCCTGACGCATGGCTTCGTGCTCGACGAGCAGGGCCGCAAGATGTCGAAGTCGGTGGGCAACGTCACCGCGCCCCAGGACGTGATGAAGCAGTACGGCGCGGACATCCTGCGGCTCTGGGTGATGAATTCCGATACCGCCGAGGACCTGCGGATCGGGCCGGAGATCGTGAAGCAGCAGGCGGAGCTGTACCGCCGCATCCGCAACACGCTGCGCTGGCTGCTCGGCAGCCTCGACGGGTTCCACGAGGAGGAGACCGTCCCCTATGCCGAGCTGCCGGAGCTGGAGCGCTGGGTGCTGCACCGGCTGACGGAGCTGGATGCGCGCATCCGCAAGGCGGCCGAGGACTACGACTGGACCGGCGTCTATCCCGAGGTCCATAATTTCTGCGCCACCGACCTCAGCGCCTTCTACTTCGACATCAGGAAGGACGCGCTCTACTGCGATGCGCCGGACAGCCATCGCCGGCGGTCAGCGCGGACGGTGCTGGACGTGCTGCATCGCTGCCTTTGCGCCTGGCTCGCGCCCGTACTGGTGTTCACCGCGGAGGAAGCCTGGCTGGCACGCTTCCCGTCCGAGGATGGGTCGGTGCACCTGACGGATTTTTTCTTTGTTCCTGACGGATGGCGTGACCAAGAGCTGTCGGAGAAGTGGTCGCGAATCCGAGCGGTCCGCGCGGTGGCGACGCAGGCAATCGAGGTGGAGCGCCGGGCCGGAAAAATCCGTGCCTCTCTGGAGGCCGCCGTGCGTCTACGCCTAGTCGATCGCGACAAGGATCTTCTGGACATCGATTGGGCTGAGATCCTCATCACGTCGGATGCAACTGCACGCTACGTCAGCAACGCCGAGCGGAGCGATGCAGTCGCTGCGCATGCGCCAGCCGATGCCGGGCTGATGGTGGGCGAGCTTCCGACCGGCGCAAGTGTTGCAGTCGCCCCCGGCACCAAATGCGACCGCTGCTGGCGCGTCCTGCCGGAGGTCGGTCTCTCCGCCGCCCACCCCACCCTCTGCCGCCGCTGCGAGGCCGTGGTGGAAGCCCAGCCCAAGCCCGCCGCCGCCGCATGAGCGACACCGCCGAAGCTCCCTGGCGCGGCGGCCTCCGCCTCGGCCTGCCCGTGGCCGCGGTGCTGCTGATCCTCGACCAGGTCAGCAAGTGGTGGATCCTCTACGGCTTCCGCCTGCCGGAGGTGCGCAACATCCCGCTCATCGAGATCGGGCCCTTCGGGCTCGACCTGACGATGGTGTGGAACCGCGGCGTCACCTTCGGCCTGCTCTCCGGCGACGGGCCGATGAACCACATCATCCTCGCCGTCATGGCCGGCACCATCGCGTTGCTGCTGCTGCGCTGGATGTGGCGGGCGGAGACGCGTTGGGTCGCTGCCGCGCTCGGCGCCGTGGTCGGCGGCGCCATCGGCAACGTCATCGACCGCCTGCGCTACGGCGCCGTGGTGGACTTCGTCGATGCCTATGCCTGGGACTGGCACTGGTACGTCTTCAACGTCGCCGACGCGGCCATCGTCTGCGGCGTCGCGGTGCTGCTGGCCGATGCCCTGTTCCGACGGCCCGCCGAGACCCCGAAGCCCGCCCAGGACCCCGCCGCGCCGGGGCGGTGAGACGAGGTGCCGCGCGCCACCGGCCCCATCACCACCGCCCTCCGCCTTGTTCCCGCCGTACCGCAGGACTAGACACACAGGCATGACGACCCCCCGTATTCCGGCACCGCGGCTGGCCGTCCTCGCGGCGCTGACCCTGCTCGGCTCCTGCGGCGGCGATACGGCCCGCACCTTCGGCTTCACCCGCGACCCGCCGGACGAGTTCCAGGTGACGACGCGTGCGCCGCTCTCCATGCCGCCCTCGCTGAACGACCTGCCGACGCCGCGACCCGGCGCGCCCCGCCCGCAGGAGGTCAGCCAGCGCCAGGCCGCGGAGGCCGCCCTCGCGCCCTCCGGCGTGCTGAGCACCACGCGCAGCGCCGCCCGGCCCTCCTCCGCCGAGTCCACCTTCCTCTCCCAGGCCGGCCCCTCCGCGAATAACGACATCCGCCGCCGCGTGGACGAGGAAAGCCTGCGGCTCGAGCGCACCGACCGCGGCCTGATGGATCGCCTGATGTTCTGGCGCGAGCCCGAGCCCCCAGGCACGCCCGTGGATGCCCGCCGCGAATCCCAGCGCCTGCGGGAGAATGCGGCGCTCGGCCGCGAGGCGACCGACGGCGAGACCCCGGTCATCCAGCCCGATCGCGCGCAGAACCCCATGTCCCGCATGTGGCAGGGCCTGATCGGCACCGGCGGCCTGCTCAACCCCTCCCGATGACGGGCTGGTATCCGCCGGGCCCGTCCTTCGCCGCCCTGGCCGATACCTTACCGATCGTCGAATTGCGCTGCCGGTGGAAGCGCCCCATCTGGGGGACATGCCTCCCGTGACCCGCCGCACCGTCCTCGCCGCGCCGATCCTGGCCGCCGCGCCCGCCGCCCTGGCCCAGCGTCCCTTGGCCCAGGCGCCCCTGGCGACGCCGGCGCTGACCCCCGCCGCCGAACCGCGCGTCGGCGAACGGCCGCTGGTCGGCGCCACCTCCTGGACCCTGCCGAACGGCCTGACCGTGGTGCTGGCGGAAAGCCGCCGCGTGCCCGTCGTCGCGCACTACCTGTTCTACAGGGCCGGCGGCGGCGAGGACCCGCATCTCCGCTCCGGCCTCGCCCATTTCCTCGAGCACATGATGTTCAAGGGCAGCAAG
>JAIYAI010000787.1 GCA_027489135.1 Acetobacteraceae bacterium | reverse complement strand
ACAGCTACGGCCACTATCTGCTCGGCCATCTGGCCGGCCTCGACCGCGACGCGGCGCGGCTGCGCGAGGCCTATGCCAGGCTCGACCGCTCGCCCATGGGCACCACGGTGCTCAACGGCACCTCCTGGCCGCTCGACCGCGACCGCATGGCCGCGGCGCTGGGCTTCCCGGCGACGGTCGACAACGCCTACGACGCCGCGCAGATCCTGGCCGCCGAGATGCCGGTCGAGATCGGCGCGCTGGCGACGCAGGTCGCGCTGCACGCCGGCGCCTGGATCGCCGACGTCATGGTGCAGTACGCGCAGCCCCGGCCCTGGATCCTGCTGCGCGAGGGCGACGGCAACACCTACGCCTCCTCCGCCATGCCGCAGAAGCGCAACCCCGGCATCCTGAACGAGGCGCGGCGCCAGGCCTCCATGGCGGTCACCCTCGGCCAGGGCCGCGCCATCGCCGCGCACAACCTGCCGCCCGGGATGCAGGACCCGAAGGACATCCGCGAGAACATGGCCGTCGTCGCCGCCGCGCAGGACGTGCTGGCGCGGTGGGAGCGGATCCTCGGTGCGCTGGTGATCAGCCCCGACCGCGCGCTCGAGGAACTCAACCTCGACTGGACCGCGAGCCAGGAGATCGCCGACCTGCTGATGCGCGAGCACGGCCTGCCCTTCCGCGTCGGCCACCACTTCGCCTCGGAGGTGGTGGGCCATGCCAAGGCGGAGGACATCCGCCCCAGCGACTTCCCCTTTGCGGAGGCCGAGCGGATCTACGCCGAGACGCTGCGCGAGATGGGCCTGCCCCCGGCGCCGCTGCCGCTGCGGGAGGCCGCCTTCCGCGCCGCGCTCGACCCGGTGGCGATCATCCGCAACCGGGCGACGGCGGGCGGGCCGCAGCCGGCGGAGATGGCGCGCATGATCGCGGCGGCGCAGGCGCGGCTGGCCGAGGATGCGGCCTGGGAGGCCGGGCAGCGCCAGCGGATCGAGGATGCGCTGGCGACGCTCGACCGCGACTTCGCGGCGCTGCTGCCGAAATAGCCGCGGGGGCGGGCCGATTCAGACCTGCGGGCCGGCGGCCCTCCGGTCATCGGACCGCTCAGGAACCCCGATACGTCGTATAGCCGTAGGGCGAGCAGTTCAGCGGCACATGATAATGCCCCTGCCCAGCGAGCAGCGTGACCCGCACCGGCACCACATCCAGGTAGGGCGGGTCGGAGGCCAGGCCGGCGGCGGCAAAATAAGGCCCGATGTGGAACCGAAGCTCGTAGACCCCGGGGACGAACTGCGCCTCCGGGATCAGCGGCTCCGACGCCCGGCCATCGGCGTTGGTGACGGTCGCGCGCACCAGGGCGGGGTCTGGGCTGAGCCGGTGGAGTTCCACCCGGATGCCGGCGCCGGGCCGACCCTGCGCGGTGTCGAGGACATGGGTCGAGAGGTAGCTGTCATGCGCCATGGCGGCCGGGCTCCGATGCTGATCCCGTGCATCCTGCCATGCCGCGCACCGCCGCGCTTGCCTTCCGCACGCCGCCTCGCAATGAAGCGGCCCCCGCGAGGAGACGCATCATGACCCCCGAGGTCGCGCCGAACGCCGTGGCCGCCGTGAGCGCGGCCCGGCACTGGGACCGGCTGATGGCCATGGCCGCCTTCGGCGGCTTCACGGACGCGGATGGCCACCCCGGCGTCAACCGCCCCGCCTGCTCGCCCGAGGACATCGCCGCGCGCCGGCTGCTGCTGGGCTGGGGCGCCGAGCTCGGCCTCGCGGCCTCGGTCGATGCGCAGGGCAACCTCTTCCTGCGGCAGGAGGGTGTTGAGCCCGGCCTCGCCCCGGTGATGACCGGCAGCCACATGGACAGCCAGCCCAATGGCGGGCGCTTCGACGGCATCTGGGGCGTGCTCGCGGGGCTCGAGGCGATCCAGGCGCTGCGCGACGCCGGCGTCACCCCGCGCCGCCCGATCGAGCTCGTCGCCTGGACGAACGAGGAGGGCGGCCGCTTCGCCCCGGGCTGCATGGGCAGCATGGCCTGGGCCGGGCACAGCCCGCGCGACACCTGGGACGACGTCACCGACGGCGACGGGGTGCGGTTCGGCGACGCGCTCTCCGCCATGCTGGCGAGCGAATCCGACATCCCGCGCCGGCCGCTCGGCGTGACGGCGGGCGGCCCGGCGCCCTTTGCCTATGTCGAATGCCATATCGAGCAGGGGCCGCGGCTGGAGAGCGCGGGGCTCGACATCGGCGTCGTCACCGGCATCCAGGGCAGCCGCTGGTTCCTGGTCGAGATCGTCGGCCGCACCGACCATGCCGGCACCACGCCGCTGCAGCTGCGCCGCGACGCGGTGCAGGACATGGTGCGCGCGATCAACGCGCTGAACGCGCTGATGCACGACCCCGCCGACGTGCTGCGCTTCACCATCGGCCGCATCGAGGTCTCCCCCAATGCGGGGAACACGGTGGCAGACCGCGTGCGCTTCACCATTGACTGCCGCCACCCCGATGGCGCCGAGCTGGACCGCCGCGCCGATGCCGTCGCCGCGACGGTGGGCGAAGCGATGCGGACCTGCACAGCCTACGTGACCGAGCGCTTCCGCGCCGCGCCATCGGTCTTCGCGCCGCTGGTGCAGGAGGCGATCCAGCGCGCCGCCGACGCGCAGGGCCTGGCCAGCACGCGCCTGCCCTCCGGCGCCTTCCACGATGCGCAGTTCATGGTGCCGATCTGTCCGTCGGGGATGGTCTTCATCCCCTGCCGCGGCGGCGTCTCCCACCACCCATCGGAGTATTCGACGCCGGAGCAATGCGCCAACGGCGTCCGCGTGCTGACGCAGGTGCTGGCGGATCTGGCGAGCCGATAGACCGCGCGCGGAACCTTCCCGCCCCGGGCGCGTTGCTGGGGCATCGCCCCGCACCGGAAGGACCCCGCATGCGCCACCTCGCGTTCCTGGCCCTGGCCCTCACCCTGGGCGCCTGCGTCAGCTTCAGCAGCAGCAACCCGAACCCGCCGCCGCCGCAGACGGTCGTCGTGCCGGCCCGCTGAGGCTCAGGCGATCCGCCGGACCTGCGCCATCACCTGGCCGGCGAAGACCACGCCGGCCGGGTCCACTGGCAGCCCCGCCGCCCGCAGCAGCGCCGCCGTCCAGGTGTTGCAGGTGAAGGCCGCCGAGTAGCGGGTCGCCGCCGCGTAGTAGCGCGCCCCCGCATAGGGGCCGTCACGCAGCGGATCGAACCCGCCCGCCGCGTCGCGCGCGAAGCTGGCGGCCAGCGCCGCCTGCAGCGCCGCCATGCCCGCCGCATCGACGCGCAGCGCGACCGTCCCCGCCGGGAAGGCGCCATCGGGGGGCACCGACAGCCCGGTCACCAGCAGCGCGCCCGGCCCTGGCAGCAGGGCCGCCGCCATCTCGATCGGGCCGGGACGCGGCGCCATCAGGTATCCCCGCTCCCCGAAGCCGATGACGAGGCTCTCCGCCGCACGCCAGTCGGCCGCCAATGGCGCCAGGCCCGGCCCGAGGTCACGGATGAGAAGCCCGATATCGGTGTGCCAGTCCCGCTGCACGACGAAGAGCGTCTCGGTCGCCGGTCCCCGCGGCGTGGAGAGGAGGGCGTGCGGCGGCGCGCAGGCGGCCGCCGGCAGCGCCGCCAGAAGCGCACGGCGCGGCAGCATCGCTACCCGCGGCACTCCAGGATGCGCACGTCGTAGACCGGGTGCTGCAGCATGTTCACACCCGGCGCGTTGGCGAAGAGCCAGCCGCGGAACACGACCTGCCGGTCCGGCGGCTGACGGCTGTCGCGGATCTCGAGCCAGGCGGCCGCATCGGGCACCTCGTCCGCGGGCCGCGTGTTGCAGGCGGCGACACGGAGCGTCAGCGTCCCGAACTGCGCGGGCTGGTCCACCCCGGCGCGGATCACCGAGACGCGCGCATTCACCTTGTCGAGAAGCTGAAGCTCCGCCACCCGCTT
>JAIYAI010000565.1 GCA_027489135.1 Acetobacteraceae bacterium | reverse complement strand
GTGTGCGCCCGGCCTGCGATCAGGGCGTCCCGATGCGGAAGCGCGGCGTCGGCGCAGTCGCTACCTTGACCTCGCGCACGCCCGGGATCGCTTCCGCCAGGACGCGAAGGCCGCGCTGCACCTCCTCCGACCGGCAGAAGCCGTTGAAGGTGACGACGCCGTCGCGGACCTGAGGAAAGACCCAGTAGGCGTCGATCCAGGGCTGCTCCCGCATCGCCCGGCGCAGGGCGCTGGCGATCTCGCGGTCGGTGGCGTCCTCGGATCCCGACGCAGGCGGCTCGCTGAGGCTCTTGCGCACCAGGTCTGCACGCGAGACGACCCCGACCATCCTGTCCTGCCGCATCACGGGCACACGCCGGATCCGGCGCCGCTCCAGCAGTGCTGCCACCTCGGCCACCGGCGTTGCTTCGGTGACGGTCTCGACCCCGGTCGTCATGATGTCGCGGACCCGGCGGCCATGGCTGCGCGCATAGTGGTCGGCCTGCGCCGGCGCCGCGGCGAAGAGGCCGAGGAACCACGAAATCGGTTCGTCCCGAGCGGCGGCAAGGCGTCGAATGAGGTCTCCCTCGGTCAGCATGCCGAGCAGTCGTCCCTCCGCATCGAGCACAGGCGCGCCCGACACGCCCCTGGCGGCGAGCATCTCCGCTGCCTGCCCAACGCTCATCTCCGGCGTCAGGGTCAAGAGGCTGCTTGTCATGATGTCGGCGGCGTTCATGGCCGTTCGCTCCTCGGCTATCCAGCATCGAGGATGGGTCGCCGCCACGGGCTCCGCATTGCGGAAGATCAATCTTTCCGCAATCTTCGATGGCGGCCGATCTCACTGTCAGCTTAACCCCCTCAACATCTCGGCAAGCGCCTCAGGCGCCGTCACCATGGCGTTGTGGCCGGTGGCGATCTCCCGCCAGGTCCAGCCCGGTTCGGCGCGCAGCCGCGCCTGGATGGCGGCCAGCGCGGGATAGGCCGGATCGGCGGCGGCGATGTAGGTGCGCGGCAGGCCGTTGCCGACCGGGTGGCGCAGGCGCAGCGGCGTCTCGTAGGTGGACAGCGGATGGGGCGTCATCCGCCGGCGCATCCAGGGGGCCAGCGGATGGTCCTCCGGCACCCCGAAGGCGGAGACGGGGGGGATCGGGATGAAGAGGCCGCCACCCTGCTCCGCCGCCAGCCTGCGGCGCGCTGCCACGACGTCGGCCGGCATGATGTCGAAGGGCGCCTGCCCGTCCCGCAGCACGAGGGCGTCGAGATAGACGAGGTGGCGGATGCGCCCCGGCACGCGGTCCGCCGCGCCGGAGATGCCGAGGCCCCCGAAGCTGTGGCCGACCAGGATCGCGTCCTCGATCTCCTCGGCTTCCAGGTGCTCCACCACATCCTGGACGAAGGTCTCCAGGGTGATGGCGGCGGAAAACTGGTGCCGGCGCTCGCCGAGTCCGGTCTGGGTCGGCGTGGTCACCGCATGGCCGCGCGCGCGCAAGAGCGACGCGACCTCGCGCCAGCACCAGCCGCCGTGCCAGGCACCGTGGAGGAGAACGAAGGTTTTCAAGCGATCACGGTCCAGGTTGTCGTCACATGCGTGGCGATGTCGTCGCTGTCCTCGGCGCGGATCAGCACCTCGCCGAAGATCGCCCGCCGTCCGCGCTTGACGATCCGCGCCTCCGCGATGACGGGCCTGGCGAAGACGGGGCGGAGGAAGTTCACCGTCATGGTGGAGGTCACGCTCTCGTCCTTGCCGGCCGTGACGCTGAGCAGCGCCGCCCACATCGCGACGTCCGCGAGGCCCATCAGCGCGGGGCCGGAGACGGTGCCGCCCGGGCGCAGCAGATCCTCCCGGAAGGGCAGGCGGACGACGGCATGACCCTTCTCGGCCGACAGCACCGTGGCACCCCAGCCGGAGACGAGTGGCACGCCCTGCGCGATGATCGCGTCGAGTTGCGGTGGCGTGGGTGTGCTCATCGGGCGGAGAGCCCGTGGGACACGCGCCCTGCCACCACGCTGCCGACGCAGGGATTCCCCCCGATCCAGTAGCAGAGCTCTGCCGGTCGGGTGACGCGGTAGAGCGCGAGGTCGCAGCGCAGCCCAGCCCGCAGCACGCCGCGGTCGGACAGGCCAAGCGCCGCCGCGGCATGGCGGGTGACGCCCAGCAGGGCCTCCGGCACGGTCAGGCGGAACAGGGTGCAGGCCAGGTTGAGCATCAACAGCAGCGATCTCGCGGGACAGGAGCCAGGGTTCATATCCGAGGCGATGGCCATGCGCACCCCGGCCCGGCGCATCGCCGCGACGTCGGGGTGGCGATCCATCCGCAGGAAGTAGGTCGCGCCCGGCAGCAGCACCGCGACGGTTCCGGACCGCGCCATCGCGGCCAGTCCCGCCGCGTCCGAGCATTCGAGGTGATCGGCCGAGATCGCGCCGTAAGCCGCCGCGAGCTGTGCGCTGCCGAAGGCGGAATGCTGGTCCGCATGCAGCTTCACCGGCAGGCCGGCGGCGCGGGCGGCGTCGAGCACGATGCGCGTCTGCGCGTCGTCGAAGCCGACGGAATCATGGAAGCAGTCGACGGCGTCCACGACGCCCGCGGCGATCGCGGCGGGCATGACCTGCTCGGCGCAGAAGCGCGCGAAACCAGTGCGGCGGCCCGACCATTCCGGCGGCAGGGCATGCGCGGCCAGCAGCGTCGTCACGATCTCCGGCCCGCCGTCCCGGCCCAGCGCACGGGCGACGCGCAGCATCTTCACCTCGGTCTCGATGTCGAGCCCGTAGCCTGACTTGATCTCGACCGTCGTCACGCCCTCGGCTGCCAGCGCGGCGAGGCGCGGGCGCGCGCCCTCGAGCAGCGCCGCCTCCGTCGCCGCGCGGGTCTGGCGCGTGGTGTAGAGGATACCTCCGCCGGCCTCGGCGATCTCGCGGTAGGTCGCGCCGCCGAGGCGCTGCTCGAACTCGCCGGACCGGTCGCCGTCGAAGACGAGATGGGTGTGGCAGTCGATCAGCCCCGGGAGGATCCAGGCGCCGTCGCAGTCGCTGGTCTCGGCCGCCGGCCCGGGCAGGTCCGCGCGCGGCCCGACCCAGGCGATGCGGCCATCCCGCGCGGCGACGGCGCCGTCCATGACGATGCCCATGGCGTCGTCGTCCATCGTGGCCAGGTTCGCATGCAGCCAGACCCGGTCGAACATCAGGGTGCCTCCACCAGGGCGGCGAAGCGTCCGCGCTCGACCAGCGCCTTCACCGCGGCGATGTCGGGCGCCATGACGCGGTCCGCGTCCCAGGCTGCGGCGACGCCGCGCACCAGGCCATGCGCCTGCTCGATCGGGTCGCTCGACTGCAGGGGGCGATGGAATTCCAGCCCCTGCGCCGCCGCGAGCAGCTCGATCGAGAGGATCGCCGCCAGGTTCTCCGCCATCTCGTGCAGGCGGAGCGCGGCGCCGGTGGCCATGCTGACATGGTCCTCCTGGTTCGCGCTGGTCGGCAGGCTGTCGGTGCTGCGCGCCGTCGCCAGCGCGCGGTTGTCGGCGACCAGCGCGGCGGCGGTGACCTGGGCGATCATGAAGCCGCTGTTCAGCCCGCCCTCCCGCACCAGGAAGGCGGGCAGGCCGGAGAGCACGGGGTCGGTCAGCAGCGCGATGCGGCGTTCGCTGATCGACCCGATCTCGGCCATCGCCAGCGCGATCATGTCGGCGGCGAAGGCGACGGGGGCGGCATGGAAATTGCCACCCGAGAGGACCTCCGTCCCCGACACCACCAGCGGGTTGTCGGTGACGGCATTCGCCTCCCGCTCCAGCATCTGCGCCGCGCTGTCGAGCAGGTCGAGGCAGGCGCCGGCGACCTGCGGCTGGCAGCGCAGCGAATAGGGGTCCTGCACGCGCGGATCGCCCTCTCGGTGGCTGTCGCGGATGGCACTGCCGGCCAGCAGCGCACGCAGCGTGGCGGCCACGCGGATCTGCCCGGGCTGGCCGCGCAGCGCGTGGATGCGCGGATCGAAGGGCGTGTCGGCGCCGCGCGCGGCATCGACCGACATCGCCCCGGCGACCAGCGCCGTGCGCAGCAGCGTCTCCGCCGAGAACAGCGCGGCCAGCGCGAGTGCGGTGCTGACCTGCGTGCCGTTCAGCAGCGCCAGCCCTTCCTTCGGGCCGAGTGCCAGCGGGGCGAGGCCGATCCGCGCCAGCGCCTCGGCGCCCGGCAGCACGGCGTCGCCGAGGAAGCACTCACCCTCGCCGATCAGCACGAGGGAGAGATGCGCGAGCGGCGCGAGGTCGCCGGATGCGCCGACCGAACCCTTGGCCGGGATGGCCGGCAGCGCATCCGCGGCCAGCAGCGCGAGCAGCGCCTCGACCACCACCGGTCGCACGCCGGAGGCGCCGCGGGCCAGCGACAGCGCCTTGAGCGCCAGCACCAGCCGCACCACCGGTCGTGGCAGCAGCGGGCCCGTGCCCGCGGCATGGCTGCGCAGCAGGTTGAGCTGCAGCTGGGCGAGCTGGTCGGCCGGGATGCGCGTGGAGGCAAGCTTCCCGAAGCCGGTGTTCACCCCATAGACCGGCGCGGGATCGGCCAGCCGCGCCGCCAGCGCATCGGCGCCGCGCTGCACCGTCGCGCGCCAGTCCGGCGGCAGCGCGAGCGGCGCGCCCTCCATGACCGCACGCAGTGTGCTCTGGGGCACAGCGCTCATCGCCGCTGCTCCTTCAAAACGGGGATGCAGCGCCTGGTCGCGGCGCGGCATGGTCCGCCACCGCGATCCGGGCGCCGCGCCCGATCGTAGCGAGGAGCGGCAGCAGCATGACGGTGGTCGTTGGAGTGATGGACAGGGTGAAGGCAACCTTCGGCGCGCCGCGCCATGCCCCCGCGCCGCCGGAGGTCGAGCGGTCCGCGACGGTCGGCAGCTACTACGCCTTCCGGCGAGAACTCGATCTGCACGACCCGCGGCTCGCGGAGCGCGGCCAGGCGGCGGCGATCGCCGCCTGGCAGCAGGACCTGCAGCCCGGCGGGCGTGCCGATGCGGTCGTGGAGTCGCATTTCGGCCACCCGCTCTCGAGCCCGATCGTGGAACTCGTGCGCCACGCGGAGCTGGGCCGGCTGCTGCGCATCGTGCTCACCTGGCGCGGTCACCGGAGCGCGCGCGTGATCTGGACCGAGCAGGACGGGCTGGCCGACACCGCCTGATGGCGCGGGGCTGACGGGGTGCGCGCGCATCGCCGCCTCAGCGCCCGAGCATGGGCAGGTCCAGCCCATGCGCCCGCGCGCAGTCCGCGGCGATGTCGTAGCCGGCATCGGCGTGGCGCATGACCCCGGTCGCGGGATCGTTCCACAGGACCCGCTTCAGCCGCCGCGCCGCATCCGCCGTGCCGTCGCAGACGATGACCATGCCGGCATGCTGCGAATAGCCAAGGCCGACGCCGCCGCCGTGATGGATGGACACCCATGTCGCGCCCGAGGCCGTGTTCAGCAGCGCATTGAGCAAGGGCCAGTCGGAGACGGCGTCGGTGCCGTCCAGCATCGATTCCGTCTCCCGGTTCGGGGAGGCGACGGAGCCGCTGTCGAGATGATCGCGCCCGATGACAATCGGGCCGATCTCGCCGCGCGCCACCATCTCGTTGAAGGCGAGGCCGAGCTTGTCCCGGAGGCCCAGCCCGACCCAGCAGATCCGCGCCGGCAGGCCC
>JAIYAI010000519.1 GCA_027489135.1 Acetobacteraceae bacterium | reverse complement strand
CGGCGTGGAAGGCGTGCAGCACGTCCCGCAGTTGCTCGGGCTCGATGTTCCAGATGCCGTTGGGCTGGCCGCCGATATAGCCGGGCCACTTGAGCCGCCCCGAGAGGCCCTGGATGGAGCCGTCGGTCATCAGCTTGACCAGGCCGAAGCGCAGCTTGTCGTGGTTGCGCGCGCGGATGCGGGCGATCTTGGCGATGCCGTCCTCGGTGGACTGCGCCATGGCGTTCAGCGCCGGCAGCAGCCGCAGCGGCACGGCGGGGTCGCGCAGCGTCTCGACATAGGTGTCGACCACGGGGTCGGGCAGGTCCGTGAAGAGATCGGTCGCCGTGGTGACGCCGACACGCCTTGCCAGCGCGGCGAAGCGGCGCAGCGGCGTGCCGGTGGCCATCAGGCCGTGCTGCGGATTGCCGATGGCGCGATAGACCGCGTACTTCGTCGCCATCTCCCGCAACTCGCCGGTCGCGCGGCCCTGCGCGTCGCGGATCACGCCCTCGATATTCGCCGTCGCCAAGCCGGTCTTCTCCAGCACCGGCGTGTTGACGTTCATGACATGGCCGTTGGAGTGCAGCAGCACGACGGGCCGCGTGGTGGAGACGCGGTCGAGATCGGCGGTGGTGACGCGGGTCTCGCCGAAATAGATCGGGTCGAAGCCCCAGGCGAAGAGCGGCGCGTCGCCCGGCATGGCGCGCGCCTGCTCCTGCAGCCGGGCGACGGTGGCGTCGATGCTGTCGCAGCCGGGCCATTCGCGGCCCTCGGGGTCGTGACGCGCGAAGAAGCCGGCATAGGTGAAGGTCCAGATGCCGCCTTCCCAGGCATGGCTGTGGCCCTCGACCAGGCCGGGCATGAGGACGAGGTCGCGGAAGCGGTCGTCGGTGGTGGCGGGGCCCCAGGCGCTGGTTTCGGCCTCGCCGCCGACGGCGAGGATGCGGCCGTCCCGCACTGCCACATGCGTGGCCTCGGGGCAGGCGGGATCCATGGTCAGGATCCTGCGGGCGCGGAAGACGGTGGTGGTCATGCCTGCAGGCTGCGCCCGCGGGCGCGCGTCGCCAAGGGCCGGGACGGCGCTTCAGTGCCGGAAGTGGCGCATCCCGGTGAACACCATCGCCAGCCCTGCCTTGTCCGCGGCCGCGATCACCTCGGCATCCCGCATCGATCCACCGGGCTGGATCACCGCCGTCGCGCCGGCCGCCGCCGCGGTCTCGAGGCCATCGGCGAAGGGAAAGAAGGCATCCGACGCCACCACGCTGCCCTCGGCCAGCGGGCGGTCGAGGCCGGCGGCCTTGGCGGCGGCCTCGCTCTTCCAGGCGGCGATGCGGCTGCTCTCCACCCGGTTCATCTGGCCCGCACCGATGCCGACCGTCGCCAGCCCCTTGGCATAGACGATGGCGTTCGACTTCACATGCTTGCAGACGCGGAAGGCAAACAGCAGGTCCGCCATCTCCTGCGCCGTCGGCGCGCGCTGCGTCACCACCTTCAGCCCCGCTGCCTCGACGCGCCCGGCATCGCGCGACTGCGCGAGGAAACCGCCCGCGACGCTGCGGAAGGTCAGGCCAGGAGCCCCCGGGTCCGGCAGGCCGCCGGTCAGCAGCAGGCGCAGGTTCTTCTTCCTGGCGAAGACCGCCTTCGCCGCCTCGTCGGCGTCGGGGGCCACGACGACCTCGGTGAAGATCGCGGTGATGCGCTCGGCCGCGGCGGCGTCCAGCACCCGGTTCGCGGCGACGATGCCGCCAAAGGCGGAGACCGGGTCGCAGCGCAGCGCCGCGTCCCAGGCGGCCCCGAGATCGTCTGCCACGGCGACGCCGCAGGGATTGGCGTGCTTGACGATGACGATGGCGGGGCGGTCGAACTCGGCGACGCATTCGAAGGCGGCGTCGGTGTCGTTGAGGTTGTTGTAGGACAGCTCCTTGCCCTGCACCTGCCGGGAGGTCGCGAGGCCGGCACGGTCCGTGCCGTCCACGTAGAAGCCCGCTTGCTGGTGCGGATTCTCGCCGTAGCGCAGGGTCTGGCGGAGGATGCCGGCGACGGCGAGGCGGGGCGGGAAGGCTTCGCCCTGCTGCTGTGCGAACCAGCCGCTGATGGCCGCGTCATAGGCCGCGGTGCGGGCATAGGCCGCCGCGGCCAGGCGCCGGCGCGTGACGAGCGTCGTGCCGCCCTTTTCCGCCATCTCGGCCTGCACCTCGGCCAGATGCGAAGGCTCGGTCAGCACGGCGACATGGGCGTAGTTCTTGGCGGCGCTGCGGATCATCGCGGGGCCGCCGATGTCGATGTTCTCGATGCAGTCGTCGAAGGCCGCACCCTTCGCGACCGTCGCCTCGAAGGGGTAGAGGTTCACCGCGACGAGGTCGATCGGCGCGATCGCGTGTTCGCCCATCTGCGCCACGTGCTCCGGCAGGTCGCGCCGGCCGAGCAGCCCGCCATGCACCTGCGGCACCAAGGTCTTCACCCGCCCGTCGAGGATCTCCGGGAAGCCGGTGTGGTCGGAGACGTCCTTCACCGGCACCCCGGCGTCGCGCAGCGCCTTGGCCGTGCCGCCAGTCGAGAGGATCTCGACGCCCTTCTCCGCCAGGAAGCGGCCGAATTCGATCAGCCCCGTCTTGTCGGAGACGGACAGCAACGCGCGGCGGATGGGGACGATGTCGGTCATGGGCGGGGGGAAACCTGCGGCAAGGAAAGTCCCGCAGCCTCTAGGCCTAGAGCCCCAGCAGGTCCAGCGTCCGGCCGACGACCTTTGCCTCGTCGAAGCGGTCGAGCGCCCGTGCCCGCCCGGCCTCGCCCATGCGTGCCCGCAGCGCGGGGTCGGATGCCAGCGCGGACAAGGCCTCCGCCAGCGGCGGCGCCTGCATCGGCGGCACCAGCATCCCTGTCTCCCCCGGCACCACCATCTCCCGCGGCCCGCTGATGTCGGTGGAGACCACGGGCAGGCCGGTCAGCATCGCCTCGATCGCGCTCCTCGGCAGGCCCTCGAAGTGGGAGGGCAGGCAGAACACATCCGCCGCCGCCAGCACACGGGGGACGTCGTGCCGATAGCCCAGCGTCACCAAGCGCCGGCCGAGGTCCTGCGCCGCGCGTTCGAAATGCGGGCCCATATCCTCGCCATGGTCGGTCGCAAGCCGCTCCCCCACTACCCAGAGCACGGCGTTCTCGGGCGTGGCGCGCATCGCCGCCAGCAGTTCCGGATAGCCCTTGTGGCGGACCAAGCGGGAGACGGCGACGATCACGCAATCACCGTCCTCCGCGCCGAACTCCGCCCGCAGCGCTGCCCGCGCCGCGGGGTCGGGGTGGAACACCGCCGGGTCGCGCCCGTTCAGCACGGCCGTGGCGTGCGGATGGATGCCGAGGCGCCGCGCATCGTCGGCCTCCTCTTCGCTGACGGTCAGGTAGACATCCGTCATCCGCCCGCCGAGCCGTTCCAACGTCAGCGAGAGCGTCCGCCGCCACCATGGCCCGGGCTGGTTGAAGAGGAAGCCGTGGCAGGTATAGGCGATGCGCTTCACGCCGACCCGCTTCGCCGCCGCCCGCGCCAGCAGGCCGCTGATCGGCATGTGGCCATGCACTAGGTCGAAGCGCTCCGCCCGGAACACCTCCTCCAGCGCCCGCTAGGCGCGAAGCTGCGCGCGCGGGTCCAGGCTGCGGGCCATGGGCACGGGGATGATGCGGAACCCCTCCGCCCGCGGCAGGTCGAGCAGGGGCCCCTCGGCGCAGATGCCCACCACCTCGTGCCCGCGGTCGCGCGCGCCCCGCATCAGCGGCACCAGGAAGTGCCGCAGCGAGAAATCGACGTTGATGACTTCCGCGATCTTCAGGGCGTGGTCTTCAGGCCGGATCGGGATCCGGCGCCGGCGAGACCGGCTCCGGCGCCTCGGTCAGCGCCGCGGGGGGGGCCTCCCGTGCCCCGGGCGCCAGGGCCTGGATGCGGCCGATCGCCCACTGCACCGTGTCGGTCCCAGGCTCGGCGGTCAGCACCACCTGGCTCGCCCGCCGCGCCTCGGCGGTGCCGAGATAGATGCTCTCCTCCACGGTCACCTTCGCGCCGCTGGCGCGCAGCCGCCATCCCTGGCCGGAGGGCAGGCGCAGCAGCGCCCCTTCCCCGTCCTGCTGCAGGCTGGCGACCACGGCGGGATGCAGGTGGAAGCGAACGGCGAAGCCGGGGGGGCGGGCGGTGCTGGGCTCCGGCGCCTCGATCACGTCCTCGCCGCGCAGGTCGTCGCCGGTCGGCGCCAGATACAGGCGCCGGCGGTGCACCACGCCGAAGGCCTTGCGCCAGCCGTCATGCGTGGCGTCCAGCCACTGTGCGCCCTCGCTCTCGTGCCGGTCGGCCTCCACCCGCTCGGGCCGGCGGCCCAGGCCTTCGTCCTTGAGTTCGGCGCTGTTGGTATCGGCCAGGACAAGGGTGGAATGTGCGGCAGTGGCGCGCAGCGCGTCGCGCCATTCGCCCTCGGCCGCCGGGGCGGCGCCGCAGTTCACGATCATCCGGTCGCGCCCGACCGACATCTCGAAGGAGAGCGTCCCGGCGTGCGAGAGGCGGTCCGCACCCCGCGGCAGGCCGGAGGCAAGGTCCCGCGCCCGGCCCGGCGGCGGCGCGCCGGCATCGCAGATCACCAGGGTGCGGCCGGCCTGCAGGCGCTGGAAGCCGGTCTCCTCCAGCAGCATCGGCGCCCGCCCGCGCGCCTGGCCCTGGGTGAGGACGAGGTCGACCAGCGCCGCCCCCTCCTCGCGCGAGCCGTTGAACAACGCCAGCGCCCCGTCGCCGTGCCGGAACAGCCGGAGCGCCTGCCCCGCCCGCTCCAGCGCCACGGAAAGCTCCGCCGGCGCGTTCACGCCAGAGCCGTGCAGCAGGTTGCGGATCTCGATCAGGTCCTGCACCGCCAGCAGAAGCTGGCCCGGCGAACGTTCCACATGCCCGCCATCGGGGTGGAATTGCCGCTGCAGCTCGCCCGGCAGGAAGCGCAGCGCGCGGGCCAGCCAGGCGGCCTCGTCCAGTGCCACGGCGGCGGCCAGGGCGCCCTTCAGCGTGACCAGCGCGCCACGATGCAGCGCCTCCGCCGGCAGGGAGGAGACGATCCCGCGCGCATCCTGGGCGAGGCGCACCAGCAGCCGCTTGCGGAACCCGTCCTCGGCCGTCGCGGCCAGGAAGTCCCAATGCCCGAGCCAGGCGGAGATGCGGGCGGAGGCAACCTCCGGCGCCTGGGCCAGTTCGTGGCCGCTGCCGATCTCGAGCCAGTCCTCGGCGAGGTCGCGCGCCCGCAGGCGGGCGGGATCGGTGCCGAGGGCGCGGAGATCCCGCAGCCAGGCGAAGCCATGCGCCGCGGCGCGCCAGGCGACGGGCCCGTCCGCCGGCGCCCAGCCGATGCCGGTGAAGCCCTCGCCGGCCGGCTCCAGGCGGCGGACCGTGCCGGCGACCTCGAGCTCGCCCTTCAGCAGCCGGGCGCCGCGGGTGGCGTCGCCGGGCCAGAGATCGCGGAAGGCGCGCGCCGGGGCATCCGGCACCTTCACCGGCTTCAGGCCGGAGATAAGCCGGCGGGTGTTGCGGAGGATGTCGCGCATCAGGCCGTCCCCCCACGGAGCGTTGCGATGGCGCTGGCGTAGTCGGGTGCGGCGAAGACGGCCGTGCCGGCGACCAGCACATCCGCCCCAGCCTCGATGCAGCGGGGCGCGGTGGCGGCCGTGACGCCGCCATCGACCTCCAGCGCGATGTCGCGGCCGGAGGCGTCGATCATCCGTCGCAGCGAAGCGATCTTCGCGAGCTGACTGTCCAGGAAGGACTGCCCGCCGAAGCCCGG
>JAIYAI010000553.1 GCA_027489135.1 Acetobacteraceae bacterium | reverse complement strand
GATCGCGCGACCTGCCGAACCGGCTGTGGTTCTCGCAGACCGGCGACCTCTTCAACTTCAACACCGGCAGCGGGCTCGACGACGAATCGATCGTCTTCGGCCTCGTCTCCGACCAGGTGAACGCGATCCGCGGACTCTTCTCGGGCCAGCACCTGCAGGTCTTCACCTCCGGCGCCGAATGGATGGTCACCGGCACCCCGCTGACGCCGGCGAACATCCAGGTGAACCGCCAGACCCGCGTCGGCTCCCCGGTGGCGCGGCACGTCCCGCCCGTCGACGTCGACGGCGCGACGATCTTCGCCGCGCGCAGCGGGCGGAGCATCCACGAGTTTGTCTATACCGACGTTCAGCAGGTCTATCAGGCGAACGACCTGGCACTCGCGGCGAAGCATCTGGTCCGCGAGCCCGTCGGCATGGCCTATGACCAGATCCGCCGCCTGCTGCACGTGGCGATGACCGATGGCAGCCTGGCGACGCTGACGCTCTACCGTGCCGAGCAGGTCACAGCCTGGACCGGCCAGGCAACGGACGGCGCCTTCCGTGCGCTGGCGGAGGTCGAGGGCGCGGTCTGGGCCGCCGTGGAACGCGCCGGTGGCTGGCGGCTCGAGCGCTTCGACGAGACGCTCGCCCTCGACGCCGCGCTGACCGGCGAGAGCGCGGCTGGGCCCGAGGATCGCTGGACCGGCCTCGACCACCTGCAGGGCCGGACCATCGGCATCCTGGCCGACGGTGCGCCACGGGCCGACGCCGTGGTCGCGGGAGGGGCGATCACGATCGACCCGCCGGCGACGACGCTGCAGGCGGGGCTGCGCTTCGCGCATGTGGTGGAGCCGCTGCCGCCCGACCTCTCCTCCGCCGTCGGCATGCGCGCCGCGCCGGTGCGGCTGGTGTCCGTCACCTTCCGGCTGCTGGAGACCGCGTCGCTGGCCGTCGACATCGGCACGGGGCTCAGGCCCGTGCCCTTCCGACGGCTCGACACCGCGCTGCTGGACGGCCCGCCGCCGCGCTTCACCGGCGACATCCGGCTGCGCGCGCTGGGCTGGCGGCGCGACGCGATGGCGCCGCTCTGGCGCATCGAGGACGACACGCCACTGCCGCTGACCCTGCTGGCGGTGACGACGGATATCCGCAGCGCGGACTGACCGGGGCCGTGCCCCACCCTCTTCATGCACAGGGAGTTCCCGCCGATGGCCGCGCTTGCCCCCATCGCCACCATCGCCACCGTCGCCGCGACCGGCGCAGGTGTCGCCGCGACGCTCCGCCAGGCCAGCGCCCAGCGACAGGCGCAACAGGCCCAGGCCGCGGCGCAGGCCAGCCAGGAGCAGGCGCGTCGAACGGAACTCGCCGCCCAGCGCACGCAGGACAGCGCGGAGCGCGCGGCAACCCTTGCCCGCACCGTCGCCGCGACGCGCGCGCGCCTGGGTGCCGCCGGGGTTGCGCCGGACGACGGCTCCGCCGCCGCCATCACGGAGGGCATGGAGCGCACCGCCGCAGAGGCCGAGGACAGCAGCGACACGATCTTCCGCCAGCGCCTCGCCCGCGGCCGGGCGAGCCTGCTCGCCAGCGACGGCACGATGAGCACGGTCGCGCAGGTCAGCCGCACCCTCGGCCAGGCGGCACGCAGCCTGCTCGCCTGACCCTTCGCAACCCCTTCCGCTTCGAGGCCCCCCGATGGACGAGCATATCCGCATCGGCGACGTCGCGCCGCGCGTGCAGTACGTCGCCGACGGCACGCAGACCGCCTTCACCTACCCCTTCCCGATCTTCGAGCCTGGCGACCTCGAGGTACGGCTCGACACGCTGGCCGTGCAGAGCGGCTTCAGCGTCGCCGGCGCCGGCCAGTCGCAGGGCGGCAGCGTGGTGTTCGCCGTCGCGCCGGCCGGCGGAAAGATCATCACGCTGCGCCGCAACCTCGTCGTGGCCCGCACCTCCGACTTCCAGGAGAACGGCATCCTCCGCAGCCGCACCCTGAACGACGAGCTCGACTACCAGGTGGCCGCCCTGCAGGAGGTGAAGGAGGAGCTGGGGCAGGCCGTGCGGCTCGATCCCTCGGAGGTCGGCGCCCTCTCCACCCTGCCCCCGCGCGCGGCACGGGCGAACCGGCTGCTGGCCTTCGACGCGCTTGGCGACGTCACGGTCTTCGACCGCGGCGAGGGCACGGTGACGCTGCCCTATCCGGGCGGCGTGCCGCGCTCCGTCGAGGACAAGTTCGCCGAGACCATTTCCGCCCGTGACTTCGGTGCGCGCGGCGACGGCGTCGCCGACGACGGGCCGGCGCTGCAGGCGGCGATGGCCGCCGCGGCGGCGGCCAGCCTGACGCTGCTGATCGGGGAAGGCAGCTACCGCACCACCATCCCGCTCCGCCTCCCCACCGCCGCGGCGGGGCTGATCATGCGCGGCCAGATCCTCTATGCCGGCCCGTCCGGCCAGGCGGCGCTGACCATCGGCGACGGCGGCGCGGTGAACACCCAGGGACGCAGCTACACCGGCCTGGCCGTGCTGCGGGCGACGCAGTCCGATTGGGCCGACGAGGGCGATGTCGGCATCCGCCTGCTCAACATCGACGCCTGCACCGTCGAGATCCGCCGCGCCGAGCGGTTCACCATCGGCCTGCAGCTCGCCGGCGACCAGCGCGGCTGCGAGGACAGCACGCTGTTCCTGTACCGCCTGATCGACAACCGCATCGGCCTCGACTGCCGCACCCTGACGGCGACGGCCTGGATGAACAGCCTGCGCTTCGTCGGCGGCCACTTCGCCTGCTCCTCGGCCACCAACCCGACGCAGGCACGCTTCGGGGTGCGGCTCTCCGCCGCGCCGGGCGCCTACACGCTGCACAACGCGCATGCCTATATCGGTCCGGCTTTCGAGCTGCAGCGCCAGGGCACGCCCGGCACGGTCGACGCCATTCCCTTCCTGCTGGAGGTGGACGGGCGCGGCCTGGTCGCCCGCGGCATCCGGATGGAGGGCTGCTCGCCCTTCGTCGCGCGCCACGCCGGCGCCTTCAACGACGCGCTCTACGAGGTCGGCTTCGTCGGCACCTACGGCTTCCTCGGCTGCGCCGTGGACTACCCTGGCAGCGCGACGCGGGCCGGCGGCAGCGTCATCCCGCTGCACCAGGCCACCGCCGCCATCGCCACGCCGCGGCTGGTGGCGGAGGCCGCGAACATCCGCGCCCGCGCCTTCCGCCAGACCGTGGTCGCGGCGGGCGGCATCGGCTTCGACGGGCTGGCGGTGCTCTCCGGCAATCCGAATGGCCCGCCCACCACGCTGAACGGCTTCTGCTTCCCGGGCCTTGCAGGGATCGGACTGAATGCAGAGAGCGTCGGCCTGCCGACCAGCCGGGCGCTCGCCTTCGTCGTCGACTGCGCCGACTGCAAGGAGTTCTTCATCGCCGCGGAAGGCACCGAGCTGCGGCCCGTCATCCAGCAGTTCGACGCGACGGAGACGGTGCTGGACGACACGCGGCCCGTCCTCTTCTCCAACATGAACGCGGTCTGGGCCGGCGCACCGAGCTTCTTCCACGAGGGCAACGCCAACCTCGACAGCCTGACCGGCGGCCTCGCGCTGAACCGGCTGCAGCGCGTGACCCTGCACGCCGATGCACGCTTCGCGGTGATCGGCGTGCGCGGCGGCAGCGCCGCGGCGGAGCTGCGGGCCTTGCGTCTCTACACCCCGGCGCTGCACGCGCCGCAGGTTCTCGCGGGCGGCAGCCGCAGCTGGGGACGGCGGGAGACCACCGTCTCCACGACCTGGACCGTCCCCACCCTGGCCCCCGGCGCGACGAGTTCCATCGACATCCTGCTGCCCGGCACGCGGCAGGGCGATGTCGTCGCGGCCGGCTTCGCCCGCGACGCCGGCTTCTGGAACGGCGGCGTGATCTTCCACGCCGCGGTCGGCGGCACCGCCGGCACGGACGCGATCCGCGTCACCGCCCAGAACATCACCGCCGGCACCATCGCCGGCGCCGACGGCACGGTCTTCGTCCGCGCCGTCAAGCCACGGGTCTAGCGGGGACGCACCCCGCAGCGCTCGCGGAACGTCCAGGCGACCCGTCCCAGCGAGCGGCCCCCCCGGCCCGGTGATGTCACCGGCCGGGCCTGCTCCAGCAAGGAGTGCATGCCATGACCGTCAAGCGTCGCCGCAGCCGGGCCTTTGTCCAGGCCTTCAGCGAGGCCCTCCGCCTCGTCGCCCTCGACTATGCCGGCTTCGTCAGCCGGATCGAGACGCGCGAGGCGGAAGATGATCCGAAGCAGTTCGGCGCGCGCCATGCCGCCGCGCGCACCTGCCTCGCGCATCTCGAGCAATTGCTCGACCTGATCGGCGAGGATGTCGGGCTCGAACACGTCCGGGAGGGCTTCGCGCTGCTGCACGAGGCACAGGCGGCGCTCGGCCTGCCGGCGGAGGCCGGCGCAAACGACGATGCCGGTTGAGCGGCCCGCCCCACCGCCGATCCGCGCGCTGGTCGAGGCCGATATCGTCGCGTGGCGCGCGGCGGCGGCCCCGGACGAGGTGGCCTATCCGCCCCCCGGCGATGCCGAGTTCGTGGAGTTCGCCTGGGTCTGGACCCGGCTGCAGGGCCTGCAGATGCCCCAGGTGCACCGCCGCATCGCCCGGTGGCTCGGCGAGCGGCGCGCTGCGGATGACCGGCGCCTGGTGCTGACCGCCTTCCGCGGCTGCGGCAAGTCGACGCTGGTCGGGCTCTACTGCGCCTGGTGGCTGCTGCGGCAGCCGGATGCGCGGATCCTCGTCCTCGCCGCGGATCAGGCGCTGGCGGTGAAGATGGTGGCGACGGTGCGCCGCATCCTGGAACGCCACCCGCTCTGCCGCGGCCTCGTGCCCGCGGCGCCCGAGGCCTGGGCGATGGACCGCTTCACCGTCGCGCGCGACGCCGTGCTGCGGGACCCGTCGATGCTCGCCCAGGGCCTCACCGGCAACATCACCGGCGCCCGCGCCGACCTGATCATCTGCGACGATGTCGAGGTGCCGAATACCTGCGACACGCCGCAGCGGCGGGAGGACCTGCGCGAGCGCCTGACCGAGACCGAGTTCGTGCTGACGCCGGGCGGGACCATTCTCTACATCGGCACGCCGCATTGCGCGGACAGCCTGTACAGGCCGGAGGAGACTGCCGGCGGCGGCTTCCTGGCGGGCTACCGGCGCCTCGCCGTTCCGCTGGTCGGCGCCGACGGCGCATCGGCCTGGCCGGAGCGCTTCCCGCCCGGACGGATTGAGGAACTGCGCGCGCGGGTCGGGCCGTTGCACTTCGCGCGGCAGATGATGCTGGAGCCGGTCGAGGAGGCAGCGGCGCGGCTCGATCCCGCGGCGCTCGTCCGCTACGCCGAGGAGCCAGACTACCGCGAGGCGAACGGTCGCCCCGTGCTGAGCCTGCTGGGGCGGCGCCTCGTCTCCGGGCTCGGCTTCTGGGACCCGGCCTTCGGCCGCGCCGGCGGCGGCGGCGACGGCTCGGTGCTCGCCTGCATCTATGCGGATGGCGAGGGCCGGCACTATCTGCACCGCATCGCCTGGATCACCCATGATCCGGACCGCGCGGAGGATCCGGCGACGCAGCAGTGTCGCGCCGTGGCCGAGGTCGCGCGCGACCTGATGCTGCCGGCGGTTCGCGTCGAGACCAACGGGCTCGGCCGCTTCCTGCCGACGCTGCTGCGACGGGAGATGGCGCGCGCCGGCGCCGCCTGCGCGGTGATCGAGCATACCAGCCGCCGCGCCAAGGCGGACCGCATCCTCGCCGCGCTCGATCCGGCGCTGGCGGCGCGCACGCTGCATGCGCACGAGGCCGTCTTCCGCACGCCCTTCGCCGCCGAGATGGCGGCCTGGCGGCCCGACCTGCCGGGCCAGCGGGACGACGCGCTGGACGCGCTGGCAGGCTGCCTGCTGGCCGAGCCGGTGCGACTGCCCACGCTGCCGCCGGCGCCGCGCGGACCCGGCTGGCGGGGCGCTGCTTAGCGCGGGTCAGCCAGGCTGCTTCAGGATCTCCCGGGCGTGGCGCGTGCGCCCGGCCTCGGTGATTTCGAAGCGGCCGTCACTGCGCAGACGCGCGAAGCCCATGCCGCCCAGGCGCTCCAGGCAGGGCTGGTCGGCGAGGCCTTCGGGCCGGCCCGGTGCGCCCACCAGCGTCAGCCGGTGCAACGCCGAGCGGCAGCAGGTCTCCAGATAGGGCTCGTCCCACATCGTCCGTTTCCGACTGCGCCGCACCCAGGGTGGGTGCGGCGTGCGCCTGCTTCAACCCTTGCGGAGGCACAGCCCGTGCAGATCGAACCCACCTGGTGGATCACCGCCGTCGAGGCCCCGATCGTCGCCGCCCTCTTCTGGATGATCCACGGCCTGCGCAAGGACCTGCAGGAGCGCATGGATCGCTCCGACCTGCGCAAGGACGAGGCGGTGGATCGCACGCGCGAGGATCTTTCCGAGTTCAAGCTGGAGGTGACGCGCACCTATGTCCCGCAGGCGTTGATCCGCGAGGTGGACCGGAGGCTCTCGGCGCACATGCTGCGGATCGAGGCGAAGCTCGATGCCTCGCTGCATGCCGTCGCACTCGGGCCGCAGCGCGCGCCGCGGCTGCCGCGCCTCGTCGTGTCGGACGAGGCGGAGGGCTAGTGCCCTGCCCGCGAGGTTCGTGGGTTCATCCGCGAACGGAGCGGATCTGCAGGCCATCGAAACCATGGGCGCGTGGCCCGAGGACGAAGGCCACAGGACTTCGGAAGCGGGACACTAGCGCCGCTTGAAGCGGTCCACCGCGCCGACCAGCGCGGTACGAACCCCGGGTTCCAGCGCCGAATGCCCGGCATCCGGAACCACGGTCAGCCGCGCCCGCGGCCAGGCGGCGGCGAGGTCGAAGGCGGTCTCCGCCGGGCAGACCATGTCGTAGCGGCCCTGCACGATCTCGGCGGGAATGTGCGCGATGCGGTCCATGCGACCCAGCAGCCCCTCGGGCGGCAGGAAGAGCTTGTTGGCGAAGTACCAGGCCTCGATCCGCGCGAGACCGAGCGCGGTGCGGTCCTGCGCGAAGCTCGCCACGGTGTCGGGGCTGGGCAGCAGGGTGCTGCACGACCCCTCGTACTGGCTCCAGGCCCGCGCGGCCGGCATGTGCTGCATCGGGTCGGGGTCGCAGAGGCGCTTCAGGTAGCCGGCCAGCAGGTCGCCGCGCTCGGCGACGGGAAGATGCTCGGCGAACTGCATCCAGGCATCAGGGAAGACGCGGCGGAGGCCGGTGAGGAACCACTCCACCTCCTGCTCGCGGCCGAGGAAGACGCCGCGCAGCACGCAACCCTGCACGCGATCGGGGTGTTCCTGCGCATAGGCCAGCGCGAGGGTCGATCCCCAGCTGCCGCCGAACAGCAGCCAGCGCTCGATGCCGAGGAAGCGGCGCAACGCCTCGATGTCCGCGACGAGGTGCTGGGTGGAATTCTCCCGCAGCTCGCCGAGGGGACGCGACCGGCCGGCGCCGCGCTGGTCGAAGATGACGACGCGCCAGTGCCCGGGATCGAAGAAGCGGCGATGCACCGCGCCGGCGCCCGCACCCGGGCCGCCATGCAGGAAGAGCACGGGCTGGCCACGGGGATTGCCGACCTGTTCCCAATACATGACATGCCCGCCGGTCAGCGGCAGCAGGCCGGTTTCGTAGGGCGCGATATCGGGGAAGAGGTCGCCGCGGGGCATCCTGATTCTCTATCGCCCCGCAGGCCCGGCGGGCAACTGCTGCGTGTGCGGAACGGGGGCTGTTTCGACGCAGGCTTCCCCCCTCGCCGGTCCCGGCGCTATGCCTATGTGCAAAGCAATGCCGTCAGCAT
>JAIYAI010000821.1 GCA_027489135.1 Acetobacteraceae bacterium | reverse complement strand
GAGGAGGTGGCGAAGGCGGCGGTCTTCCTCTGCTCCGACGCCGCCAGCTATGTCACCGGCGAGACGCTGGTCGCCGATGGCGGATACGTGGTCGGCTGACGTCACCGCTGGCCGGCGGCCGAAGCGTCGCTCTGCAGCGGCGCATCCGCAGGCGGGCCTGTCGATCGCCCGGGCATGATCCCTGCTCCAGCGCGCGGCGAACATGGGCTAGAACCGTCGCATGGACCCGCGCATCCTTACCCTGACGCTGAACCCGACGGTCGATGTCGCGGCAGATGCCGACCGCGTGCAGCCCGTGCGCAAGGTACGCACCCGCGGCGAGACCTTCGATCCCGGTGGCGGCGGCGTGAACGTCGCCCGCGTGCTGCGCGAACTCGGCGCCGAACCTGTGGCCGTGATCCTGGCCGGCGGCGTCAGCGGGCGGTTCCTCGAGGAACTGCTCGACGAAGGCGGGATCGCACGCCGCAGCGTGCCGATCGCGGGCCGCACCCGCATCAGCCACACCGTGCACGACCTCTCCACCCGGCAGGAATACCGCTTCGTGCCCGAGGGCCCGGAGATCGCCGAAACGGAATGGCAGGCCGTGCTGGCGCTGCTGGAGGCGGAGCCGGCGGACTGGGTCGTCGCCTCCGGCAGCCTGCCGCGCGGCGTGCCGGCCGACTTCTACGCCCGGGCCGCGGCGATCGCGGCACGGCGCGGGCAGCGCTTCGTGCTCGACACGTCAGGAGCGCCGCTGCGGGCGGCGCTGGGGGCGGGGCTCGCGCTCATCAAGCCGAGCCGCGGCGAGTTCGAGGCCCTTGTCGGGCGCCCGCTGCCGACAGCGGCGGAGCAGGAGGCCGCGGCAGGGGCCCTGGTCCGCGAGGGCGCCGCCGACCTGATTGCGGTCACCCTGGGGCACGAGGGCGCATTGCTCGCGGGACCGGACGGGCTGTCGATCCGCCTGCCCGCCCTGCCTGTCGCGGCGCTCGGCGCGGTCGGCGCCGGCGACAGCTTCCTCGCGGCGATGGTGCTGGCGCTGGCCCGGGGCGAGTCGCCGGCCGAGGCCTTCGCCTGGGGCATGGCTGCCGGCGCCGCCGCCGTCACGCAGCCGGGAACCGCGCATCCCCGACGCGCCGACGTGGAAGCGCTACGGCGAACGCTGACCCCGCGATAGAGCGTGATGCGCGCGGCAAGCAGCGCGCATCATGGTCCAGGCCTCCGTCGTGTCGCCCCATTCACGCTGCCGGGAGTCCCGCGCCAGCGATCGGGCCCCACCCCCGGGTCCCGCCGCCGGATGGCGCAGCTCTACCCCTGGTCCCGCCGCCGGATCGCGAGGCGCTTCGCCGGCCGCCCCGTCGCGCGGGCCGCGAAGTGTGCGAGGTTTTCCTCCGGCCAGGTCGTGACCCGGCGGACGGCCATGTCGACGCAGAGGTAGAGCACCTCGTTCTCCGCCGCGACCCACCCCTCCTCCGCATGGATCAGGTCGTGCCGCGCCAGCAGGCGCTTGCCGTCATAGGCCAGCACCTCGGACGTCGCCGCGAGCGGCATGCCTTCGGTCACCTCACGCACGTAGTTCACCCAGGTCTCCGCCGCGAAGGTGCCGAGGTTCAGCCGCTTGAACTCCGGCCCCAGGCCGAGATGCGGCCAGAGCTGGTCGGTCACCATGTCGAAGACCACGAGGTAGAACCCCATGTTCATGTGGCCGTAGAAGTCCACCCAGTCAGGCCGCACCACGGCGAGCGGCGCTGCGCCCGGCGGCGGGCGCAGGATCCGGGGGTCCTGGTCGACGATCGGGGCATTCATCGTGGCGCTACTCCCTCTCCGAGCCCGTGTCGGGCCTCCGGTACCGCCGGCAGGCCGGAGAGGCCAGCCATCCCGAGCAAGCGGCCGGCCCGGCGAGGCCGATCAACCCGTCGAAGCAGGCCAACCCCATGCCATCGGGCCTTCGGACGGCGTGGCGTCCCGCGTCCGCCTCAGTGGATCTCGTCGGACCGGGCCAGCGCCTGCTTCAGCAGTTCGACATCGAAGTCGTCCCGCCGTGCCATATCCAGGATCACCCGTTCGCGTCGCGCGCAGAGGTCGATCGCGGCCGGCAGAGCCCGTACCGCCTGGGCCGGGATCACCACGGCGCCGTGCCGATCGGCATGCACCACGTCGTCATGGATGCACGGCATTCCATGCACCTCCACCTCGCGTCCGAAATCCACGATGTGGGCATAGGCATGGCTCGGGCAGACGGCCCCGCCCAGGATCTGGAAGCCCGGCGCCAGCATGTCGAGGTCGCGGAATGACCCGCTGGTGACGCAGCCCTGGCAGCCGAGCGCCTTGTGGATGGCGGTATTCACCTCGCCCCAGAAGGCGCCGAAGCCGGGATGGGGATCGAGATCCTCGATCACGGCGATGGTCGGCAGATCGCCGAGCGCAACGTATTCGTACCAGCCGATCCGCGCCGCCCGGTCATCCTCCGCCAACCGCCCGGAGGGCTGGGCGGCGCGGATGCGCCCGGTGCGCGCCAGCCCGCAGATCGGCGGCAGCCCGGGATCTGCGACCAGGAAGGGTCGGAACGAGAAGCCGCGCGCCCGCCGCGCCGGCGCGACGAGTTCCAGCGCATTGCAGATCGTCGGCGTGTCCCATTGCCGCAGCAGGTCGAGATCGGCGCGCAGGAAAGGATGCTCGGCCATGTCACACTCCCGGATGACCGGGAGAATCGGCAGTCCGGCGCGCCGCAGCAAGCCTGCGCGTGCACGCCGCGGCGCCGCGTGGTCGCAGGGCCGGGCAGAGATGCCTCGTTATCGGCGAATGGTCGCTAAGCGGGGAACGAACGCACGCGAAGTGGTATCGGGCGCAGGAAGCGGACGGTTCGCCGGGTACGAGGCATTCCACCGGATGCACGAATGCGGCTATCCTCGCGTCGGGGGAAAGCGGACGCGGCGATCCCCGCGCCTGGGCAGCCAGACGGCGTTGATCCGTCGGCGCCCGCAGCGCGCGGGCTTGGTGCCGATGCCGCATCCATCCTCCATGCAGAGGATGCGGGACGGCCGCATCCGCGCGCATGGAAGACGGCGTGGCGCGCCTGCCTTCCGCGACGCGGGCCGCATGTGCCCGGGCGCGGGGCCGGCTCCGCCACGGCGGCGGCAGGACTGGGGATCGGCACGGCGCATGCAGCTACAGCAGGACGAGCGGCTCCTGAACGTGACCACGGCGCTCGGGCCGGATGCCCTGCTGCTGCGCCGCCTGACGGTGACCGAGGCGCTCGACCGGCCCTACCTCATCCTGGGCGAGCTCGTCAGCGCGGCGCAAAGCGACGTGGTGGGCGCGACTCAGATGGTCGGCACGCCCATCACCTGCACGGTGAACCAGGGCGCTCCGCGGCATTTCCACGGCATCATCAGCCATTTCGGGGTGACCGGGTCGACCCTGCACGACCGCCACCTGTACCGCTTCGAAGCCGTACCCGCGGCCTGGCTGCTCAGCCGCAGCATGGATTGCCGCATTTTCCAGGAGAAGACGGTCGAGCAGATCATCCAGACCATCGTCGATGAGCGTGGCGTCGGACCGATCACCTTCAAGCACATGCCGAGCGCGACCCGGACCTACTGCACCCAGTTCAATGAGACCGACCTCGACTTCATCCAGCGCCTGCTGGACGAGACCGGCTGCAGCTATTTCTTCCAGCAGACGGATGGCGACGACGGCTGGACCGTCACCGGCGACGGCAGCGGCTTCCCGTCGGACCCGACGGAGATGACCGTGCGGGCCGACCTGACCACCTTCACGTCGGTGTCGGGCTGGACCGTGGCGAACACCGTCCAGCCGGCGCGGCACAAGGCCTGGGACTTCGACAACCTGCGGCCCTCCGCCCTGCTGCAGGCCGAGTCGCCCACCACCCTGACGACCACCTCGGCGACCCGGCAGCTGGAGGTGTACCGCTGGCCCGGCGGCCAGGCGGTGCGGCCGGACGCGACGAAGCGGACGGCGGACCTGCGCATGGTCAGGCACGAGGCGATGGAGGAGACCCGGACCGGCCAGAGCCTCCGCAGCGCCTTCTCGCCCGGCATGAAGGTCAAGATCTCCGACGGGTTGAGCGCGGAGAGGCAGGAGGGCTGGCTGCTCGTCGCGGTGACGCATGACGCGGTGGACGAGGCGTCGCTGGTGCAGGGCGGCACGGCGGAATACCACAACAGCTTCACCTGCATCCCGGGCGACCGTCAGTGGCGCGCGCCGACCCGCTGGCCCCGCCCCAGCATCGCCGGCGTGCAGTCGGCGATCGTCACCGGCCCGCAGGGGACGGAGATCCACACCGACCAGTATGGCCGGGTGAAGCTGCATTTCCTCTGGGACCACCGCGACGACAAGAAGGACGACAGTTCCTCCTGCTGGGTCAGGTGCATGCAGTCCTATGCCGGCGCGCATGGCGGCATGTGGGTGCTGCCACGCGTCGGCGACGAGGTCATCGTCGCCTTCCAGGACGGCGACCCGGACCGGCCGATCGTCATCGGCAGCGTCTACAACGCCGACGGCAAGCCGCCCTGGGACCTGGCGAACCAGACGCATGCGACGCGCTACGGCATCCGCGGCCGCTCGACGCCCGATGGCAGCCGCGACACGGCCAACATCGTCGGCTTCGACGACAAGAAGGATTCCGAGCAGTTCTACATCCAGGCGCAGAAGGACTACCTGGAACTGGTCAAGAACCAGAAGAAGGTGACGATCAAGGGCAACGAGATCCGCGACGTCACCGGCG
>JAIYAI010000237.1 GCA_027489135.1 Acetobacteraceae bacterium | reverse complement strand
GGGGCGGCTCGACCCCACGGCCAATGCGCTGGAGATGATCACGGAGCGTGTGCGGGCGAACCCGAAGCGCGTCGTCTTCGCCGAGGGCGAGGAGGAGAAGGTGATCCGCGCTGCCATCGCCTTCCGCAACGCCGGCTACGGCACCCCGGTGCTGGTTGGGCGGGAGGACCGGATCAACGCAACCGTCGCCGCCATCGGCATCCCGATGCCGGCGGGGATCGAGATCCGCAACGCCCGCATCGCCGAGGGCACGCGCCGCTTCGCCGAATACCTCTACGCGAAGCGCCAGCGCGACGGCTTCCTGTTCCGCGACTGCCAGCGCCTGGTGAACCAGGACCGCAACGTCTTCGCCGCCTGCATGGTGGCCCTCGGCGAGGCCGATGCGCTCATCACGGGTGAGACGCGGAGCTACTCCGTCGCGCTGGAAGGCATCCGTAGCGTCATCGACCCGGAGCCGGGCAGCGTGCTGTTCGGCCTGACGCTGATGCTGGCTCGCGTCTCCGGCACGGTGCTGGTGGCCGATACCGCCATCCATGAGCGGCCCGATGCCCATACCCTGGCCGAGATCGCCGTGCGCTCCGCCGCGGCGGCGCGGCGCCTCGGGCATGAGCCGCGGGTGGCCTTCCTCTCCTTCTCGACCTTCGGCGATCCGAAGGGGGTCATCCCGGGCAGCATCCGCGACGCGGTGAAGCTGCTCGACGGACGCAAGGTCGATTTCGAGTATGACGGCGAGATGTCTGCCGATGTCGCGCTCGATCCCGGGCTTCGGGCGCGGCTCTATCCCTTCTGCCGCCTGACCGGGCCGGCGAATGTGCTGGTGATGCCGGGGCTGCACGCGGCGCACATTCTCACACGCGCGACGCCGCACCTGACCAGCGCCACGACCATCGGCCCGCTGCTGATGGGCCTCGGCGCACCGGTGCAGATCGTGCCGACCGATGCCGGCGTGAACCAGCTGCTCGACATGGCCTGCCTGGCTGCCTACCAGGCCATCCTGCCGCGGTGAGCGCCGTGCTCACCATCGGCTACGAGGCCGGCACCCAGGCCGGCCTGATCGCGACGCTCCGGGCGGAAGGGGCCGTCGTGCTGGCCGATGTCCGGGCCCTTGCGAACAGCCGCAAGCCGGGCTTCTCGAAACGCAACCTGGCGGCGGCGCTGGCGGAGGCCGGGATCGAATACTGGCATCTGCCGGCGCTCGGCACGCCGGCGGCGGGCCGGGAGGCGGCGCGGGCGGGCCGCACCGCGGAGATGCACCGGATCTTCCACGCCCATCTGGCCGGGACGGAGGCCCAGGCGGCGTTGGCTGCGCTGACCGCACGCACGCGTGACGCGCGGGTCTGCCTGCTCTGCCTGGAGGATGACCCGGCGCGCTGCCATCGTATGCTCGTGGCCGAGGCGGTCACCGCCGCAACCGGCGCGCCGATCCGCCACCTGCATCCGTCCTGAGGGAGACACCCCCGTGGCGCTGCTGCTGATCCTGCACGATCTCGGCACCCCGCCCGCCGCGGCGGAGGAGGACTTCTTCTACACCTTCTTCGGTATCGCGCCGGACCACTGGCGCGTCACCCCTGCGGCAAGCCTGGTCGGTACTGACCTCTCGCCCGGATACCTGCTGCAGCATCTGCGTGACACGGCGCGGCGCTGCGGCATCAAGCCGAGGCTGCTGATGGTGATGCCGATGCCGGAGAACGTCGTGTCCTACGGCCTCACCCCGGAGGGTGAGGCCTGGATGCGCGACATGCGCGACTGACCATGGCGGGACAGGGTTCTGCGGGGCCGGCCGGGGGCCGGAGCGTCCCGCGCGTCCTCGCCTGGATGACGGGGGCGCTGGTCTGCTTCAGCGCCATGGCGATCTCGATCCGTGAACTCGCCCCGGTGCTCGGGGTCTTCGAGATGCTGGCGCTGCGCTGTGCCGGCGGCCTCGTGCTGCTGCTGGGCGCGGCGGCTGCGGGCCTCGGGCCGATCGGGCCGCCGCGACCGCTGGGCCTGCATCTCGCGCGCAACTCGGTACACCTCGTCGCGCAGTCGCTCTGGGCCTGGGGGCTGACCCTGCTGCCGCTGGCCACTGTCTTCGCGCTGGAGTTCACGGCGCCGGCCTGGGTGACGCTGCTGGCGGTGCTGTTCCTCGGAGAGCGGCTGACGCCGGGGCGCCTCGGCGGCCTGGTGCTGGGGTTCCTGGGCGTGCTGGTCGTGCTCCGGCCCGGGGCGGAGACCTTCCGGCCGGAGGCGCTGGTCGTGCTGGGGGCGGCGCTGTGCTTCGCGACGGCCCTGGTGTTCACCAAGGCAATGACGGCGCGGATGAACACGCTGACGCTGCTGGTCTGGATGCAGGTGATCCAGATGCCGATC
Source organism: Acetobacteraceae bacterium (assembly GCA_027489135.1). Classification (GTDB taxonomy): domain Bacteria; phylum Pseudomonadota; class Alphaproteobacteria; order Acetobacterales; family Acetobacteraceae; genus JAIEOP01. The sequence goes on along the minus strand of JAIYAI010000237.1, from coordinate 1,283 downwards.
TTCCTGCTGGCCCATGTGGTGCTGAAGGGGGGCACGCCCCTTGCGGGCCTAGGCGCGGCGTCTCTGCCGATGCTGGCGCTGCTCTGCGTCAGCGGCCTGGCGGCGCAGGTCTCGGTGGCGCAGGCCTTCCGCCATGGCGACGCGATGACCGTGGTGCCGCTGGATTTCCTGCGGATCCCGCTGATCGCGGTGGTCGGCGCCGCGATCTATGCCGAGCCCTTCGACGGGCTGGTGCTGGCCGGCGCGGCGATCACCGCGGCCGGTATCCTGTGGTCGCTGCGCGACGCCGCGCGGCCTGCCCTCACTCCACCGAGATGAACCAGAAGTCGCCGAGGGTGAGGGTCGGCAAGTCGGTGAGGGTCGCCATCAGCGTCGCCTTCCCCGAGCCCGTCCCGTCGAGATCGACCGAGAGCCGTCCGGTCGCCTGGTCATAGACGATGTAGAGGCCGGTGTCGGTCATCGCGGCCGTGGAGTCGACGAAATGATCGTCATCCACCCCGGGGCAGAAATAGAATGCGATCGCGTCGATGCCGTGCTCGAAGCCGGTGATCCGGTCCCCGCCCTCGGCGACGTCGTTGTAGACGAACAGGTCGAGCAGGCCGTCGGTCTGGGAGAACAGGGTGTCCTTGCCCAGGCCGCCCTCCATCGTATCGCTGCCGGTGCCGCCCGTCAGCTTGTCGGCGCCGGCATCGCCATGCAGGTCGTCGTCATCGGCCCCGCCATTGATGATGTCGTTACCGTCGCCGCCCGTCAGGATGTCGAACCCGGTGCCGCCGATCAGGCTGTCGTTGCCGCCCCCGCCATCCATGCTGTCGTTGCCGGCCCCCCCGTTGAGGGTGTCGTTGCCGAAATCGGCGCCGTCGCCATCGCCCAGCAGGGTGTCGTCGCCGTCGCCACCGAGCAGCCGATCGGCGCCATTCCCACCATCGATCTCGTCATTGCCGACGCCGCCGAGCAGGCTGTCGTCGCCGCTATCGCCGCGAATCAGGTCGTCGCCATTGCCGCCGTTCGCGGTATCCATGCCGTCGCCGCCCGCGAGGGTGTCGCGGTCGTCGCCGCCGGAGAGGCTGTCATTGCCGGCCCCGCCGGAGAGCCAGTCATCCCCACGCGAGCTGCTGAAGGTGTCGGCGCCGCTGCCGCCGACCATCAGGTTGTCGCGCGTGTCGCCGAGCTTCGAGACGCCCGTGACGCCATGGGCGTCGATGAAGGCGGTCAGCGTCACGCTGTCGGTCACGGTGCCTGCGGCCGTCTTCTCGAGCGTACCGGTCGGGGAGGTCGCCCTG
>JAIYAI010000057.1 GCA_027489135.1 Acetobacteraceae bacterium | reverse complement strand
TGCTCTGGCTGACGTTGAACTCGACGAAGCGCGCGCTAGGCAGGGTGGCAATGAGCTGCAGGCTATAGCCGGTGAGAAGATGGGTGAGCCAGGAGTGCGGCACGAGGTCGATGCCGGCCTCTTCCGCGAGCTCCGCGACGCGACGCGCCACGGTCATGCCGCCGCAGCGCGACATGTCGGGCTGGATGACGTCGACGCAGCCTTCGCGGATGAAGCGCTCGAAGTCCCAGACCGTGGCCACCTGCTCGCCCGCCGCCACGGGCACAGGGCTCGCGGCGCGCACGGCGGCATATTCGTCGAAGCGCTCGGGATGGATGAAATCCTCGACCCAGCCGACGTCGTACTCCGCAAGCCATTCGCACAGCGCGATGGCGTCGCGGCGCGAGCGCATCTGGCCGGGCTTCGACCAGCCGACGGGATACCAGCCGGGATCGACGAGCAGGGCCCGGTCCGGTCCCAGCGCCTCGCGGGCGGCGGCCACCAGCTCGCGGTCTCGCCCGGGGTCTTCGCCGAAGACGCCCCAACCGAACTTCACCGCCCGGAAGCCGAGGTCGACATAGCCCCGCGCGGCCGACGCCATGCCCTCCGGCGTGTCGCGGAACAGCGTCGAGGCGTAGGCGGTGATCCGGTCTCGCCGCCGGCCGCCGAGCAGCGTCGACAGCGGCACGCCGGCCGCCTGCGCCCGGATCGACCAGAGGCAGTTGTCGATCGCCGAGATGCACTGCATGGCGATGCCGCGGCGTCCGTAGTAGGCGCTGCCGACATAGAGCCTGTCCCACAGCCGCTCGACCTCGAGCGGGTTCTCGCCGACGATCAGCTCGGAGAGCGACCTGAAGCCCATCACGGCCATCCCCGGCCCCGCGATGATGGCGACCGCCGGCGGAGCGAGCGTCTCGACGTCGGCCCAGCCCTCCAGGCCCTCGTCGGTGGTTACGCGCACGAGGAGCTGCCAGTCGCCGTTGTCCGTGGCCTCCTGGCCGCCGGCCGTCGAGCCGTAGCGGTCCTCGCCCTTCAGCAGGATCGGTTCGACGGCGGTGATCCGCATGGCGCGCTCTCCTCAGGCGGCAGGGTTTCGACCGGTGGTCTCGGCAAAATGGCAGGCGACGCTGTGGCCCGGCAGGATCTCGCGCAGAAGGGGACGCTCGCTCGAACAGACGTCCTGCGCGAGCGGGCAGCGGCGGTGGAAGCGGCATCCGGGCGGCGGGGCGAAGGGGCTGGGTATCTCGCCGGTCAGGCGGGTGCGCTTGCGGCGCAGCCTGGGATGGCGCACCGGCACCGCCTCGAGCAGCGCCTGCGTGTAGGGATGACGCGGATCGGCATAGAGATCGCGCTTGGGCGCGACCTCCACGAGATGGCCGAGATACATCACCGCGACCCGGTCGCTGATGTGCTTCACCACCGCAAGGTCGTGCGCGATGAAGAGATAGGACAGGCCCATCTCCTGCTGCAGGTCCTGCAGCAGGTTCACGATCTGCGCCTGGATGGACACGTCGAGCGCGGAAACCGCCTCGTCGCAGACGACGAAGCGGGGCTTCGGCGCGATGGCCCGCGCGATGCCGATGCGCTGGCGCTGGCCGCCGGAGAACTCGTGCGGGTAGCGGCCGGCATGGGCGGCGGCAAGGCCGACGACGTCGAGCAGGCGGCGCGCCTCGCGCGCCAGTTCGGGCCGGCTGCGGCCGCCCTGCACGACCAGCGGTTCGAGGATGATGTCCTCCACGCTCATGCGCGGATCGAGCGCGCCGTAGGGATCCTGGAACACGATCTGCATCGACTGCCGCAGCGCCCGCAGCTCGGCCGGCGGCATGGCGAGGACATCGCGGCCGTCGAAGGTCACCGTGCCCGCGGTGGCCTCGATCAGCCGCAGCACCAGGCGGCCGGTGGTCGACTTGCCGCAGCCCGATTCGCCTACGAGACCGAGCGTCTCGCCGTGCCCGATCGTGAAGGACACGTCGTCGACCGCCCGTACGCGCCCGACCTCGCGCTCGACGATGAGCCCCTCGCGCACCGGGAAGTGCTTGGTGAGGCCGCTCACCTGCAGAAGGGGCTCGCGGGCGCTCATGCCGCGTCCGTTCCGGCGATCGCCGGCTCCGCCGCGACCTCGGCGGCGCGGATGCAGGCGGCGACATGGCCGTCACCGACGGGCACGAGAGGCGGACGCCCCGTCTCGCAGGCGGGGACCATCCAGTCACAACGGGGCGCGAAGCGGCAGCCGGGCGGCGGCGCCGCGATGGACGGCAACATGCCGGGGATGGTGCGCAGCCGCGCGGTGTCCCCCGCCATCTCGGGCGTCGAGGCGAGGAGCCCGCGGGTGTAGGGATGGGAGGGCCGGTCGAAGAGCGCCTCGGCGTCCGCCGCCTCGGCGATCCGCCCGGCGTAGAACACGCAGACCCGGTCGGCGAACTCGGCGATCACGCCCATGTTGTGGGTGATGACGAGCACCGCCATGCCGAACTCCGCCTGCAGGTCGCGCAGCAGGTCGAGGAGCTGGGCCTGGATGGTCACGTCGAGCGCCGTGGTGGGCTCGTCGGCGAGCAGCAGCTTCGGAGAGCAGGCGAGCGCGATGGCGATCATCACGCGCTGGCGCATGCCGCCGGAGAGCTGGTGGGGGTAGTCGTCGAGCCGCTTTCGCGCCGAAGGGATGCCGACCCGCGCCAGCATGTCCACCGCCCGCTCCCG
>JAIYAI010000778.1 GCA_027489135.1 Acetobacteraceae bacterium | reverse complement strand
GATCCGCGCCATCACGCGCGACGACATGCTGGACTTCTACAGCCGCCGCTACGCGCCCGGGAACGCCGTGCTGGTCGTCGCCGGCGACGTGCGGGAGGCGGAATTCCGCAGGCTTGCCGAGGACCTCTACGGCGCCGTCCCCGCCCGCCCCTTCACCGGCCGCGACCGCGCCCCGCCGCCACCCGCCGCGCATGAGGCGCGCCTGATCCGCCGCGATCCCACGGTGCGGGAGGCGCTGGTGCTGCGCAGCTTCATGGCCCCCAGCCTGACCTATGGCGACGCCGACCAGGCCTGGGCGCTGGAGGTGGTCTCCCACGCGCTCGGCAGCGGCCCCGGGTCGCGTCTGTTCCGGGCGCTGGTGGAGACCGGCCTCGCGACCAGCGCCGGGGCATCCTATGACGGCGAGGTTTCGGGTGCCGGGGCCTTCACCATCTCCGCCACGCTGCGGCCTGGGGTGGAGCCGGAGCGGCTGGAGAAGGCGATCGACGACACCATCGCCGCCCTGCTGCAGGACGGCCCGACCGAGATCGAGCGCGCGCGGTCGCTGCGCCAGATCACCGCCGGCGCCGTGCTGACGCTCGATTCCATCGGCGGCGTGCCGCGCATGCTGGGCGGCGCGCTGGCGATCGGCCTGCCGCTCGATCTCATCGAGTTCTGGCCGCGCCGCCTGCAGCAGGTGACCCTGGCGCAGATGACCGAGGCCGCGCGTGCGACGCTCGGGAAAGCACCGCACTGCACGGGCTGGCTGCTGCCGGGCGCGGCGACATGAGCGGCACCCTGCCCGAGCGGGCCGGCTTCTCCCTGCCGATCCAGGAGGTCCAGGCGGCCGGCCTGACCGCCTGGCTGGTCGAGGACCACTCCATCCCGGTCGTCGCCATGACGTGGTCCTGGCGCGGCGGCGCGGCGCTCGATCCCGCCGGCGCCGAGGGCACCGCCGCCATGGCGGCCGCCCTGCTGACCGAGGGCGCCGGCCCGCTGCGCGCCGTGGACTTCGCCGATGCCCTGCGCGGCGAGGCGATCGGCCTGAATTTCGGCGCCGACCGCGACGGCTTCGAGGGTGGCTTCCGCAGCCTGGTCGAGGCCCTGCCGGAGGCGGTGCGCCTCGCCCGCCTGGCGCTGACCGAACCCCGCCTCGACGCGGACGCGGTCGAGCGCGTGCGCGCCCGTGCCACCGCCGCCGCCCGCCGCACGCTGGAGACGCCGCGCGGCCAGGCCGGCCGCGCCTTCTGGGCCGAGGCCTATCCGAACCATCCGGCCGGCCGCCCCGCCGGTGGCACGGCGGAGAGCCTCGCCGGCATCGACATCCCGGCGCTGCGCGCGGCGCTGGCCCGCCAGGTGCACCGGGAGAACCTGCTGGTCGTCGCCGCCGGCGCCATCACCCCCGCGCGCCTCGCCGAGGTGATGGAAGACCTCTTCGCGCCGCTGCCGGCTGGCGCCCCGCCCAGCCTGCCGCCGCTGCCCGGCTTCCGCGGCTTCGGCCAGAGCGTGCTGCCCGTCGCCTCCCCGCAATCGGCGGTGATCTTCGGCCAGGACGGCATGGACGCCGCGGACCCGGACTGGGAGGCGGCGCAGGTCGGCTTGCGCATCCTGGCGGGTGGCGGCTTCACCTCCCGCCTGATGATCGCGGTGCGGGAGAAGCGGGGCCTCGCCTACGGCATCGGCGCGGGCATGTCCGTGCTGTTCCGGCATGGCGTCATCGTCGGCTCCGTGGCGACGGAGAATGCCCGCGTGGCGGAAACCCTGGCCGTCACGCGCGAGGAATGGGGCCGCTTCGCCGCCTCCGGCCCGACGCAGGAGGAGCTGGACGACGCCGTCGCCTTCCTGACCGGGTCGATGCCGCTGCAGTTCAGCGACACCCGCCGCACGGCGGAGGGGCTGCTGGCGATGCGGCAGAACGCCCGCGCGCTGGACTGGCTGGCCGGGCGCCCGGCGCGGCTGCGCGCGCTGACGCGGGAGCGGATCGCGGCCGTCGCGACGCGGCTGCTGAAGCCGGAGCAGCTTGCCGTGGTGGTGGCGGGGCAGCCGGTCGGGCTGTAGGGCGCGCGCTTCAGCACAACGGCACGAGGATCACGAAGAAGACCTCGTGGTGTCTTCCTGGTCTTCGTGCCGGATCACGGCCTTGCCTCGCGCGCTTCGGCATGCGGTGATCTCCCCCTGACCGGGGACCCGTGATGCGCCGCCTACTGCTCTGCCTGACCCTCCTGCTTCTGCCCGCCGCCGCCGGGGCCGCGCCCTCCGCGGTCTATGCCTTCGGCGACAGCCTGTCGGACCGGAAGAACCTCTTCCTCCTCGCCGGCATCCCGCAACCGCCCTATGCCGATGGCCGCTTCAGCAACGGCCCGGTCTGGGTCGAGCAGCTTGCCACGAGCCTTGGCCTCGGGCCGCTCGGTGCGTCGAACCAGAACGGGACGGACTTCGCCTATGGCGGGGCGATGACCGGCGTCACCCAGCCGATCGACCTGCAGGGCCAGGTCGGCCTCTACGCCACCTCCGGCTTCTTCCCGCCGGCGCCGCCGGGCGCGCTCTTCACCCTCTGGGCCGGGTCGAACGACGTGCTGAACGCGCTGGCCGATGCGCCCGGCACGGCGGTGGCGGCGGCCGAGGCGGCGGCGGCGAACGTGGTGACGGCGGCGGAGACGCTGGTCACCAAGGGCGGCGCCACGCAGATGCTGATCCTCGGCCTCGCCGATCTCGGCGACACGCCGCGCTACCGCGGCACGGCGCTGGAGGCGGAGGCGACGGCCGCATCCAAGGCCTTCAACACGGCGCTGGCGACGCTGCTCGCGGCCTCGACCACGCTGGCGGACCTGCCGCTCGCCACGCTCGACGTGATGGCGCTGCTGGAGGACGCGATCGCGCATCCGGCCGCCTACGGCTTCACGAACGTGACCGATCCCTGCGTGACCGGCGGCTATGCGACGCCGAGCCAGCCCTGCGCCCCCGACCTCGCCGGCCAGAACACATACCTCTTCTGGGACGACGTGCACCCGACGACGGCGGCGCATGCGATCATCGCCGCCGCGGCGCTGGCCGCCATTCCGGAACCGGCGGCGCTGCTGGTCTTCGGGCTCGGCCTCGGCAGCCTGGTCCTGCTGCGCCGGCCCGTCCGCGCCGCGCACGGTTCGGCCATCCTCGCGCGCTAGGGCGTGATCGCCGGAGGTGGAATCACCGAAGGCGTGAATCACGCGACAAGACACAGGCTTGGACCATGATCCGCGCCTCGGTGCGCGGGGATCATGGTCTGGTCTGGACCGCGGGGCCGCCCCTGGGGCAGGGTCGCGGGATCACGGGGAAGGACGACGCGGCATGACGAACGGCATCGAGGCGGCCTGGGCGGCCATCATGGCACTCGCCGGGGCGCCGCGGCCGGATGGCAGCGCGGCGTCCTCCATCCGCCCGCTCTTCGCCGCGGACTCGCAGCGCTTCGGCCGCTTCTCCCACGGGGCGGAGGGGCTGCTGGTCGATCTCTCGAAGACCGCCATCGACGACCGGGCGCTGGCCGCGCTGCTCGACCTGGCGCGTGCCGTGGACCTCGAAGGCCGGCGTGCCGCGATGGCGGCGGGCGCGGCCGTGAACGAGACCGAGGGCCGTGCCGTGCTGCACATGGCGCTGCGTGCGCCGCGCGACGCCGGCTACCGGGCCGGCGCGGAGGACGCCTCGGCCGAGGTGCACGCCACGCTCGACCGGATGCGGGACTTCGTGGCAGCCGTGCATGCCGAGGGCCGCTTCACCGATGTGCTGAACATCGGCATCGGCGGCTCCGACCTCGGGCCGGCCATGGCGGCGCGCGCGCTCTGGACGCCGGCGGCGCCGATGCGGGCGCACTACCTGGCGAATGTCGATGCGCATGCGTGGGAGGAGATCCGCCCGCGCCTCGACCCCGCGCGGACGCTGGTGCTGGTGGCGTCGAAGACCTTCACGACGCAGGAGACGATGACCAATGCGCGGCTCGTCCGCGCCTGGCTGGCCGAGCATCTGGGCGAGGCGAAGGTCGGCGCGCATCTCGCCGCGCTGTCCACCAACCTTCCCGCCACCGCCGCCTTCGGCATCGCGCCCGACCGGGTCTTTCCCTTCCGCGACTGGGTCGGCGGGCGCTTCTCCCTGTGGTCGGCCATCGGGCTTTCCCTCGCCCTCGCGCTGGGCTGGGACGCCTTCGCGCGGCTGCTCGCCGGCGCGCATGCGATGGACCGGCATTTCCTGGCGACGCCGCTGGCGCGGAACCTGCCGGTCCTGATGGCACTGGCCGAAATCTGGCACGTCGATGCGTTGGGATACCCGACGCGCGCCGTGCTGCCCTATGACGAGCGCCTCGCCCGCCTGCCCGCGCATCTGCAGCAGGTGGAGATGGAAAGCCTCGGCAAGCGCGTGACCCTGGCCGGCACGCCGGCGGCGCGGCAGACCGGCCCGGTGGTGTTCGGCGAACCCGGCACCAACGCGCAGCACAGCTTCATGCAGCTGCTCCACCAGGGCACGACGCCGGTGCCCTGCGACATCATCCTCGTGAAGCAGCCCGACCACGCGCATGCCGACAGTCACCGCAAGCTGCTGGCCAATGGGCTGGCGCAGGCGGAAGCGCTGATGCGCGGCAAGTCCCTGGCGGAGGCGGAGGCGGAGACGCCGGGCCTCGGCGTGCACCGCGTCTTCCCCGGCGACCGGCCGAGCACGACCATCGTCCTGCCGCGGCTCGACGCCTACACGCTCGGGCAGCTTGTCGCGCTGTACGAGGCGAAGGTCTTCTGCCTGGGCGCGCTGTGGGGGGTGAATGCCTTCGACCAGTGGGGCGTCGAGCTCGGCAAGCAGCTGGCGGGGGCGATCCTGCCGGAGCTGGAAGCTGGGGCGCCGACGCCGGGGGCGCATGATGCGTCGACGGAGGGGTTGATGCGGGTGGTGCTGGGGTAGGATTTGACCGCCAAGGGCGCGAAGGGTGCCAAGCCTCTTCTCTCCTTGGCGCCCTTGGCGTTGAATCACAGGCTACGCAACGCCGGCGGTCTGCGCCGCCATGCCCGTATCAGGGCTTCACGAGCGCCTGGTAGGTCAGCTGCCGCATCGCGCGGCGATAGATGTCGTTCGGCGCGCCGGACTGCGTCTGGATCATCATGATCGAGATCATCCGCTCCTTCGGATCGACGTAGAAGGTCGTGCCGAAGGCGCCGGTCCAGTAGTAGGAACCGACCGAGCCGGGCAGCGGGTTGCGCCCGGTCTCGGTGCGCACCGCGAAGCCGAGCCCGAAGCCCTGGCCCATCGCCGGCGTCGGCGCGATGTCGCCCCAGGCCGTCAGCATGCGCGGCGCGTAGCGGATGGAGGGCGAGAGCGCGTCGGCCGTCATCAGCGCGACCGTCGAGGGTGCCAGCAGCCGCCCGCCGTCGAAGGCGCCGTTGTGCAGCAGCATCCCGGCGAAGCGCAGGTAGTCGGCCGCGGTGCCAACCATGCCGCCACCCCCCGAAAGGAAGACCGGCGGCACCGTCGGATCGCTCAGCGCCGGCAGCGCGGGGTTGGGCAGCGCCTGCGCGATACGCGCCGCCTCGGACTGCGGCACCGAGAAGCCGGTCGAGGCCATGCCGAGCGGGCCGGTGATACGCTCGGCGACGAAGCGGTCGAGCGGCATGCCCGAGACCACCTCGACGATGCGGCCAAGCACGTCGGTCGAGAGGCTGTACTCGAAGACCTCGCCGGGCTGGCTGGCGAGCGGCTGCTGCGCGATCGCGGTGATCATCGCGGCAAGCGGCTTCGTGCGATCCGGGATGCCGGCCTGGCGGTAGAGCTCGGGCACCGCGCCGACGCCGATCCGCGGCGGGTAGACGATGCCGGAGGTGTGCCGCAGCAGGTCCTGCACCGTCATGATGCGGCGCTGCGGCTCGAGCGTGACCGTGACCTCGCCGGTCGTCGGGTTGCGCGTCTCGGTGCGCACCTTCATGCCCTTGAACTCGGGCAGGTAGCGCTCGACCGGGGCGGCGAGGTCGAGGCGGTTCTCCTCATAGAGGATCATCGCCGCCACGCTGACGATCGGCTTGGTCATCGAGGCCAGGCGGAAGATCGAATCCGTCGTCATCGGCTGCGTCCGCGCCGCGTCGCGATGGCCGAAGGCGCGGTAGTAGGCGATGCGGTCGTCGCGTGCGATCAGCAGCACCGCGCCGGGCAGTTCGCCGCGATCGACATAGCCCTGGAAGGTGCGGGTCAGGCGGTCCAGCCGGTCGGGCGCGAAGCCGAGCGCCTCGGGCTGCGCTTCCGGCACGGGCTCGCGCGCCAAAGTGGGCATGGTGAGAGCGGGCGCGGCGAGGGCAAGAGCAAGGACAGCGGCAAGGCCGCGTCTGCCGAGGTGCATCGGATGCTTCTCCCATGCCCGCGCCTCTGTCGGGCCGGGCCTTCCGCAGTCTCTGCGACAGTCGCCCGCGGGTCAACGAAGTCCGGGGGCGCATGCAGGGCGGGTGGATTCAACGCCAAGGGCGCCAGGATGGTCCTTCCCCTTGGCGATCTTGGCGTCCCAGGCATTGGATCAATCGGTCCCCAACCCCCGTACCGCCGCCTCGCACTCCGCCGCGATCCGCTCCCACCCCGCCTTGCCGCGATACCCCGTCTCGAACCGCAGTGGCTTGCCGATGCGCAGCGTCAGCTTCCCCGGCTTCGGCCAGCGCGCCGTCGGCGGCCAGGCGGCAAAGGCGCCCGAGAGATGGCAGGGCACCACCGGCACGCCCGTGTTGCTGATCAGCGCGCCGATGCCGGCCTGGAAGCGCCCCATCTCCCCGGTCCGGCTGCGCGTGCCCTCGGGGAAGAGGATGAAGACGCCCTGGTCCTCCACCAGGCGCTCCCGCAGTACCGCGATGTCGCCCGCCGCGCGGGAGGGCTGGCCGCGCCAGACCGGCAGCGCGTTGATCGCCCCCGCGGCGAAGGCCGCCGAGAGGTCGCCTGCGAAGAAGTGGTCCCCCGCCGCCAGCGCATAGGCGCGCCGCGCCGCCGGCCCGCGCAGCGCGGCACCCAACGTCAAGGCATCCAGATGGCTGCTGTGGTTGGCCACCAGGATGAAGGGCGGCGCCGGGGGCAGGTTCTCGTGCCCCTCGATTGACAGGCGGTGGTAGAGGCGGAGCCAGCCCCGCACCGCGCCTCGCCAGGTCGCCTGCAGCAGCGCGCTGCCGAGCCCGCTCTCCCGCCGCACGCTGCGCAGCGATTCGCCCAGCGGCATGCCGAGGTCACGCGCAGGCTTGAAGCGGAACTCCGTCATGGTCCCGTGTACAGGCGGGTGGGTTCGTTCAGTCCCCAGCCGATGAAGTACTGGATGAAGTGGAAGGCCACCGGCGCCACCAGCAGCAGGGAGTTGAACCGGTCCAGCACCCCGCCATGCCCGGGCAGCACCGTGCCCATGTCCTTGATGCCGAGGTCGCGCTTGATCGAGGACAGCATCAGGTCGCCGGCCTGCGCGCCGATGCCGACCAGCACGCCCAGGATCAGCAGCCAGTGCCACTGGTCGATGTTCGTGCCGGGGTAGATCGCCGAGGTCAGTGTTGCCACCAGCAGGGTCGTCACCGTCAGCGCGCCGAGCGCGCCGGAGATGGTCTTGTTCGGGCTTGTCGCCGGCAGCAGCTTCGGCCCGCCGATCAGCTTGCCCGTGGTGAAGGCCGCGACGTCGGACAGCGCGACCGTCATCATCAGCATCAGCAGCACGGGCCGGTAGCCCGGGTCGTTGGCCATGTAGGAGAGATGCGCCAGCCCCGCGCCGAACAGCATGAAGCCCAGCATGCCGAGCGCGGTGCGCTGGATGTAGCCCTGCGGCGCATCGGCGGGGATCGAGGCGACCGCGATCGTCGTCGCCGTCAGCGGCCAGAGGGCGACGAAGAAGGCGTACCAGTGGTCGAGCGCCGCGAAGTTCACGGCGAGGATGCCGAGCACCATCACCGCGACGATCACGTGCTCGCGGAACAGCCCCGTGGCGCGGTCGTATTCCCGCAGGCACAGCAGGCTGAGCAGCGTGACCGCGAGGATCACCGCCTCCCGCCCGATCAGCACGGGGCCGATCATCAGCGGCAGCAGCCAGCACCAGGAAAACAGGCGCAGCCACAACTCGCGCCGCAGCGCCGGCCCGATCCGCCCCGTCGCCGACAGCCCGCCGATGATCGCGGCCGCCAGCGCGACCACCGCGACCACGCCGCCGACGATCCAGCGCGTCACCGGTGCCGCGAAGGCGATCTCGGCCCAGCCCGTCATGCCCCATCCCCCGTCCTGGGCGGCATCCTGCGGCATGCCGGGCGGTTGCGGAAGCGCGGCGGCTGCGACGCAATATGACCCGCGCCTCCCCCATCCGCGCCACGGCACCGCGCCCGGCCGCGTGCTAGTCTCCCAGCCGACTCGCCCCAGCCCCGAGACCGCTGTCCCCGTGACCATCCGCCTCCTCCCCGAGACCACCGCCAACCGCATCGCCGCCGGCGAGGTGGTGGAGCGGCCGGCCGCCGTGGTGAAGGAGCTGGTCGAGAACGCGCTCGACGCCGGTGCTGCGCGCATCGCCGTCACCCTCGACGGTGGCGGCATCGACCGCGTGCTGGTCGAGGATGACGGCCATGGCATGTCGGCGGCGGACCTCGACCTCGCCGTGGAGCGCCACGCCACCTCCAAGCTGCCGGAGGAGGCGACGCTGTTCCGCATCGCCACCCTCGGCTTCCGCGGCGAGGCGCTGCCCTCCATCGGCGCGGTGGCGCGGCTGACCCTCACCTCCCGCCAGGCGGGCGGCGACGCGTATGCCATCACCGTGGATGGCGGGCGCAAGGGCGCGGTCATGCCGGCCTCCGGCCCGCCGGGCACGCGCGTCGAGATGCGCGACCTCTTCGCCGCGGTCCCCGCCCGGCGGAAATTCCTGCGCAGCGCCCGCAGCGAGGCCGAGGCGGCGAGCGAGACGCTGCGCCGCCTGGCGCTCGCCTGGCCGCAGGTCGGTTTCCGCCTGACCCTGGACGGGCGGGAGGCGCTGGCCCTCGCCCCCGCACCGGACCGCGACACGCGCATCCGCGACCTGTTGGGCCCCGATTTCGCCGCCGCCGCCCTGCCGGTCGCCGCCGAGGGTGCGGCCGGCATCACGCTCGGCGGCCTGATCGCCTCGCCCGCCTACACGCGGGCCACCAGCACCGAGCAGCACCTGACGGTGAATAACCGCCCCGTGCGTGACCCCATGCTGCGCACGGCGCTGCGCGTCGCCACCCGGGATCTCGTCGCCGCCGGCCGGCATCCGGTCTGCGCGCTGTATCTCGAGGTCCCGCCGGAGAACGTGGACGTGAACGTCCACCCGATGAAGACCGAACTCCGCTTCCGCGACGAGGCGGCGGTGCGCGGCCTGCTGATCGCCGCGCTCCGCCGTGCCCTGGCGACCGGCGCCGGGGCGGCGATGACCTCGCCCGATCCGGGCTTCGCGCCGCGGCCGACATCCTGGTCCGGCTATCGCGGGCCGCGCCCGAGCTTCGGGCCGGCGCCGCTGGTGCGCGACCTCGACGCCGAACTCGACCTCGCCCGCACGCCGCCCGCGGGCTTTGCCGAGGCGCCGCTCGATCTCGCTCCGCCCGGGGCGCCGGCGCCGCTCGCGCCGCGCCTGCCGCTCGGCTTCGCGCCGCAGCCGCCCGCGCCGGAGCGCGCGCCCGATCCCGCGGATGGCGACCGGCCGCTCGGCCGCGCCATCGGCCAGATCCTGGATACCTATGTGCTCGCCCAGGCGCCGGACGGCGCGCTGGTGCTGGTCGACCAGCACGCGGCGCATGAGCGCCTGACGCATGAGGCGCTCCGGGCGCAGCTTCTGGAGGGCGGGGTGCGCACCCAGCCGCTGCTGCTGCCCGCCGTGGTCGACTTGCCGCCCACCGACCTGCAGCGCCTGCTCGCCGCGGCGGAGGACCTGGCGCGCCTCGGGCTGGAGATCGAGGCCTTCGGGCCGGGCGCCGTGCTGGTCCGCGCCTTGCCGGCGCTGCTCGGCCGCGCGCCGGACCCGGCGTCGCTGCTGCGCGACCTTGCCGAGGAACTCGCCGAGAGCGGGGAGGCGCTGGCGCTGGAACGGCGGCTCGACGCGGCGATCGCCCGCATGGCCTGCCATGGCTCGGTGCGGGCGGGGCGCCGGCTGCAGCCCGCGGAGATGGACGCGCTGCTGCGGGCGATGGAAGCGACGCCCAGGGCCGCCACCTGCAGCCATGGGCGGCCGACGGTGCTGAAG
>JAIYAI010000079.1 GCA_027489135.1 Acetobacteraceae bacterium | reverse complement strand
CGGCCGCTCCATCCAGGCCACCGGGATCGAGCCCGACATCGAGGTGCTGGCGACGCGCCCCGATCCGAACGCGCCGCAGCGCGACCGGGAAGCCGATCTGCGCCGCGCGCTGCGCAACGAGCGCGACGGCCAGCAGCAACAGGCCGCCACACCCCTGCCGCCGCTGAACCTGCCGGCGGGCGTGGCGGAGCGCGTGGTCAAGCTGCCGGCCGAAGGCGCGCCCGCCTTCGACCCGACCAAGCCCGAGACCGACCATCAGTTGCAGCAGGCACTGCAGATGATGCGCAGCATCGCTGGCACACAGCAGCCGGGCCGCCGCGCCTCGGCGCGCTGAGGCCCCCGCGGCGGGACAGCACAGGATGGCGGAGGCGAAGGCGACGCCTGCGCGCGGCGGGCGGGCCGGTTGGATCGTCCTCGGCCTGACTTGGCTGGTCGTGCTGGGCGGGGTCGGGGGCATCGTCGCCTGGCTCGACCATCTCGGACCGCTGCCGCCCGAGGCAGGGGCGCCGCCGCCGCCGCAGGTTGCCCAGGCCGTGGTCGCACCCGAGGTGCCGGCGCCCGTGCCCGATCCCGGCCCCGGCGCCACGGCAGAGACGGTGCCAGGCGATGCGCGCCCGATTCCCGGACCCGACCCGGAGCTGCTCGAGCCCGGGCCGCACGGCCCGCTGCCGCGCATCGGGCCACAGGGCCGCACCGCCATCCGCACCTATGGCCGGCCCTTCGATCGGCAGGATACGCGGCCCCGTGTCGGGCTGATCGTCGGCGGGCTCGGCCTGAACGCCGCGTTGGCTGAGGATGCCATCCGCCGCCTGCCCGCCGCGGTGACCCTGGCCTTCAGCCCCTATGCCCCGCGTATCGAGCGGCTGCTGGACCAGGCCCGGGCGCGCGGCATGGAGGTGCTGCTGGCGCTGCCGCTGGAGCCCACCGGCTACCCCCTGAACAACCCCGGCGACCGGGCGCTGCTTACCAGCCTGACCGACCAGGAGAACCAGGACCGGCTGGACTGGGTGATGTCGCGCTTCGCCGGCTATGCCGGCGCCGTCGGTGCGCATGGCCCGATGCGGGGCGAGCGCTTCGCCCTGTTGCCGGACCGCCTCTCGGCCCTGCAGCAGAGCCTGGCGCGGCGCGGGCTGCTGTATGTCGATCCCCGTCCGGCCGCGTCGCAGCCGGCGCGTGCCTGGGGACGGGTGGTCGACATCCTGGTCGACGAACCCGCGACGCGGGCCGAGATCGACCGGCGGCTCGGCGAACTCGAGCGCATGGCGCGGGAGCGCGGCACGGCGCTGGGCTATGCCGGGGAGCCCTCTCCAGTCCTCGTCGAGCGGGTGGCGATCTGGGGCGCGCAGGTGGAGGGGCGTGGGCTCGCCCTGGCCCCGGTCTCCGCCCTGATCCGCGCGCCGGGGGAGGCCCTGCCGGCGACGCCGCCCGCGGCGCGCGCCGCGCGCTGACCCGCGGCGGACGCCGCACCGTGAAAGGATGCCCGAGATGGACCTTCCCTATCGCGACAATGTCGGCGCCCTGCTGTTCAACAGCGACGGGTTGATCTTCGTTGCCCGCCGCGCCGACCTGCCGAATGCGGAAGGTGCGCCCGGCGGCTGGCAGCTTCCCCAGGGCGGCATGGATCCGGGCGAGGACCCGCGTGTCGCGGTGTTCCGCGAATTGGAGGAGGAGATCGGCACGGCCCGCGCCGAGATCATCGCGGAACACCCGGACTGGCTGACCTACGACCTGCCGCCCGAGCTTCTCGGCAAGGCGTTGGGGGGCAGGTTCCGTGGCCAGCGGCAGCGCTGGTTCGCGCTGCGCTTCACCGGCGTGGATGCCGATATCCGCCTCGACCTCGACCCGCATCCGGAGTTCGACGCCTGGCGCTGGGCCCGGCTGGAAGAACTGCCGGGCATGGCGGTCGCCTTCAAGCGCGCGATCTACGAGGTACTGGCGCGGGACTTCGCCCATCTGGCCGCGCGGTGACGCGCGGCTGTTGATCCCGCCTCGCCGGGGCTATCTCTGCCGCATGCGCCGGCTTGCCGCCCTGCTCGTGATGCTCCTGCTGCCCGCTGCCGCCGGCGCGACGGAAAGCGCGCCGGTGCGTTCCCCGCGCGCCGTGGCGACGCTGGTGGCGGACCAGACGGCGGTGGCGCCGGGGGAGCCGTTCCGGGTAGGTCTCCGGCTGCGCCTCGCGCCGGGCTGGCACACCTATTGGCGCAACCCGGGCGATGCCGGCGCGGCGCCGGAGATCGCGCTGACCCTGCCGGAGGGCGCGACCCAGGGCCCCGTCCAGTGGCCGGCGCCGGAGCGCAAGCCCTTCGGACCGCTGATGAATTTCGGCTATGGCGGCGAGGTCCTGCTGCCCCTGGCGGTGACCGTGCCGGCCACCGTCGCGCCCGGCCAGCGCTTCCGCATCGAGGCCGAGGCCAGCTGGCTGGTTTGCGAGGCCGTCTGCATCCCGGAGGAGGGGCGCTTCACCCTCGACCTGCCGGTGGTCGCGCCGCCGGCGCCGGTGGACGGGACGCTCGCGCCGCTCTTCGCCCGCGCCGCGGCGGCGCTGCCCCGCCCCTCCCCCTGGC
The DNA here is from genome assembly GCA_027489135.1 of Acetobacteraceae bacterium. GTDB lineage: Bacteria > Pseudomonadota > Alphaproteobacteria > Acetobacterales > Acetobacteraceae > JAIEOP01. The sequence continues at coordinate 391 of JAIYAI010000079.1, read as the reverse complement.
CGGCGACGGCGGCCTTCGCGGGACGGGAGGGGCGGATCACCCTGGCCGGGCCGGAACTCACCGCCGCGACCGTGCGGGAGGCCGCCTTCTTCCCGGACGGTGCCGAGATCGACAACGCCGCGCCGCAGGCGGTGACCTTCGGCGACGGCACGCTGTCCCTCTCCCTGCGGCTGCCGGAGAACGCCGCCGCGCCGGCGCGCCTGCCCGGCGTGGTGGTGCTGACCGACGCCACGGGGCTGCGCACCGCCTACGACGTCGCGCCCGCCGTCACCGTGCTGCCGGCCGGGCCGGCGCTGCCGCTGTGGCAGGCGCTGCTCTGGGGGTTGCTGGGCGGGCTGATCCTGAACCTGATGCCCTGCGTCTTCCCGGTTCTGGCCATGAAGGCGGCCGG
>JAIYAI010000610.1 GCA_027489135.1 Acetobacteraceae bacterium | reverse complement strand
TAGGTGATGTCGCAGGCATAGGCGGCCGCACGCCCTGCAGGCGGCAGCCCGTGCTGGATGATGCCCACGGTCAGACCCAGGGCGCGGTAGAGCCGGCCCATCTGCGTCGCGTCGCGCTCGGCGAGGTAGTCGTTCACCGTCACGACATGTGTCGGCAGGCCGGACAGCGCGGCGAGCGCCACCGCCATGGCCGAGGTCAGGGTCTTGCCCTCGCCGGTATCCATCTCCGCCAGCCGCCCGTCGAGCAGCGCCAGCGCGCCGAGCACCTGCACGTCGTGGTGGCGCTGGCCGAGGATGCGGCGTGCAGCCTCCCGCACCAGCGCGCAGCCACGGCCGAGGAGCGACGCCGTCAGCCCGGCGCGGCGCAGATCGGCTCGCAGGTCGGCAATGGCGTCCTGCAGCGCAGCGTCGTCGAGCGCGCGGGTTGCCGCCTCGGCGATATTGGCCGCGCGCAGGATGCGTCGCGCCCGCCGGCCGCCGAAGGCCGCGGCCAAAGCGCGCGGCCCGGCGAGCAGCGCGGTCTCGACCGGGTCGAGCCAGTGCGCGACCGGATCGCGCCGCTCCGGGAAGGGATCGAGCGCCGGGGGCGACCAGGCCAGCGCCGCCGACATGATCGCCCCGCTACGCCCTCAGGTCAGTGAACCGCAGCGCCGGCGGGCGCGGGCTCCGGCTCGGCCGCCGGCGCGGCCGCCGGCGTCTCCGGGCGCACGCGGTCCAGCATGTCCTGGAAATGCCGCAGCGAGGCGAGGTGGAGGAAGCTGCACTCCAGCTCGTCCTTGCTGAGCATGTCGGCGACGACGTCGGCCGGCAGCGCCTTCAGCTTGGCGCGGTCGATCACCATGAAGCCGGAGAGCGAGCGCTGCTCGCCGCCGGAGAGGGTGAACTGCGCCTGCATCGGCTGCAGCAGGCCAAGCTCCATCAGCCGGTCGCAATAGGCCTGGGTGCGGCGGAAGCGGCCCTGGTATTCCTGCAGGAAGCCCAGCACCGTGCCGAGATACTGGGTCTGCGCACCATCGGCGTCGAACAGCCGCTCACCCCGCCCGGCCTGGTTGCAGCCGGAGAAGGTCTCGTCGATGTGCAGGGTGAAGGTGGTGCCGGCCTCGTCCTGGCTGAAGACGAAGGGGTAGCGGCGGACGAAGGCGGGCACGTACTTGCCGAGCCACTTGCCGTCGGCGCCGACGTAGAGGTTCTCGTTCTCCCGCACGCCGAGGATGACGGCGGGGAGGACGGACTTGTCGTTGCCGGCGAAGACGATCGGGTATTCCGCTGCGGCCTGGGCGAACTCGATGGCGGTGACCGGAACCGAGTTCACCTCCGATGCGAAGGAATAGGTGTCGCCGGTCTTCACCGACCAGTCCTTGTGCCGCTGCGCGGTCACCGGGACGGCGGTCTTGTAGAACAACTGCTGAGTCGGCACGTGCGGTCTCCCTGTCGTCAGACGCCAAAATGCTTGAGGAAGACCTGACGCAGGTTGCGCCAGGCGCGGTGGGCGATGGGCTCGGCCTCATGCGCGAAACGCACATGGACCCGCTCACCGAAGCGTGTGCCCTCTCCGGTTCCATCCGGCAAGGCGAGGTCGATCTGCAGGAACCGGCCGAGCGTCCGGGCGCGGTTCGAATCCGTGGGGTCGAGCGAGACGCTGCCGCCACCCTGGGTGCTCAGCGCCAGGCTCGGCAGACTGTCCTGCAGCCCGGGCACGATCCGCTCGATCCGCGCCGGCAGCACGGTGCCGGTGTCGGAGGCGGTGCGCAGCGCCACCCCGAGGGTCCGTTGCAGGACGAGGTCGGCCTCGTTCTCGGGGACGATGACGCGGATCACGGGCTCATCCTGCCGCACCACATAGCCGATGAGATCACCCTTCCGGATGAAGCGTCCGATCATGTCGTCGGGGCGGTTAAGGCTGAGTTGACCCTCCGTGCCGCTGCGCACGACAAGCTGCGCCAGGCGCTGTTCCGCCAGCGCGAGGTCGGCGCGGGCGAGGTTCAGCTCCTCCAGCGTGATGCGGGCGCGGACGGGGTCGGAGAGGTCGCGGCTCGCGTGGTGCGCTTCCAGTTCCGCGACCCGGGCCTGCAGCACGCGCGCCTTGCTGGCGAGGACCGGGTCCTCGAGCTGCAGGATCGGCGCCCCGGGCGCGACATGGGCGTTGGGATCGGCGCGCAGCGCCACCACCATCCCGTCCGCCCCGGCATGCAGGGCGGCGTCGCCCTTGGTCCAGACCACGCCCTCCGCCATGGTCGCGTGCGGCAGCGGCACCAGGAACAGAAGCCCGGCCACGCAGGCCAGGGCGGCGCCGGTCACCAGGAAGGCGCGGCCGCGGTTGCGGCGCAGGATCGGTGCGGTCAGCAGATGCTTCAGCTGCTTCGCCAGCGGCACCAGGATCATCAGCACCAAGGACCAGGCTGCGATCAAGATGCCGATGATGAAGAACTGCGTGCCCACGAGCAGCGCGATCGCGAAGGCCACCATCATCCGGTAGAGGAAGGAGGCGATGGCATAGAACAGCAGCCAGGGCGCCTCCCCAGGCGCGGTCACCGGGCTGTCCTGGTCGCGCACGCCGAAGCCGTATCGCTGCACCAGCCAGCCGACATAGGCATTCGCGCGCTGGCCCAGGTTCGGGATCTCCAGCAGGTCCGACAGCACGTAGTACCCGTCGAAGCGCAGCAGCGGGTTGCCGTTGAACACCAGCGTCGAGATGCCGCCGATCAGCATGACGTTGAAGGCGAAGGCGCGGACCATGCCTGATTCCGCCTCGACCCAGACGATCAGGGCGATGGCGGCGACGAACAGCTCGACCAGGATGCCCGCCCCGCCGACCAGGGCGCGGCGCCATTTCTCCGGGAAGGACATGGCGTCCGAGGCATCGACATAGGGCACCGGCATGAAGACCAGGAACATCAGCCCGATCTCGTGCACCTCCCCGCCCCAGCGCTTCACCGCATAGGCGTGGCCCAGTTCGTGGATCGCCTTGACGAAGGGATAGGCGATGGCGATCAGCAGGATGTTCTCCGCCGCCAGCACCTGGTCCGTGACGTTGCCCGCGATCTCCCGCCAGTGCGCGCCGGCGAGCAGCACGGCGAAGCCGACGACGGCCAGGAACACCAGCGCGCCGAACCAGGAGAAGACCAGCCGCGCCACCAGCTTCGTGCCGTCCAGGAAGGGATCGGGATCGACCAGCGGCATCCGCAGCGCCAGCGGATTGAGCATGCTGCCCATCATGCGCCGCCGCCGCTGGTCCCGACCGCGCTGGGTCAGTTCCGCGATCGCCGGGGGGATGTCGCCGAACAGCACGTCCGCCGCGTGCAGCTGGCCGAGCAGGCGGATCGTGTCGTCCTGGGTCAGCCCATCGTCGCCGAGCCGCGCCGAGGCGAGGGTCCAGACCTCCTCCATCGTCCGCTGCCCGTCGAGCAGGCTGGCGACCAGGTAGGCCTCCTGCGAGAAGCGGTGGAAGCGGCCGGAGGTTCGGTCCTGCAGCACGTACCAGACCTGGCCGCGGTAGAGCGTGCGGTGGAAGCGGGCATGCGCCCTCAGGCGCGGCTTCATCCCCGCGACGCGGTACCAGGAAGGACTGAGGAAGGACTTCTCCATGGCGCGTCGCTCAGGGCGTCCAGCGCCAGGCGGCGATGCGCAGCCAGTCGACCAGGCGCCGCGTCCAGATGCGGATCAGCAGCCGCTCCCCCACCTCGGTGCGGCCGACGCCGACCATGCTGGGACGGAGGCGCGACGTATCGCCCTCCAGCGCCGCCTCCACGCGGAAGAAGTTGCGGCCCTGGTTCTGCTCGGCGATCGGGGTGATGCGCTCGACCCGGTAGGCGAAGCGGGCATCGGGGAGCGACGCCAGGACCAGCGTGCCCGACTGCCCCGGGGCGATGTCGCCGATATCGGCCTCGTCCACCTCGATGATCGCGCGATAGGCGTCGAGGGGCGCGATCTGGAACAGTTCCTCGCCGCGCTCCACCGCACCGCCGATCCGCTGGCTGAGGTTGCCGCGCACCACGACGCCGCCGAAGGGCGCGGTGATGCGGGTGCGCGCCAGCTGTTCCTCGACCAGCGCCAGCTGCGCCTCGGCCTGGTCGATCTGGGTGCGCGTGATGTTGGCCTCGGCGCGCTGCCGGGCGGCCAGCGCCCGGTCGTATTCCGTGGTGCGCTGCTGCCGCTGGGTGACGAGGCGCAGGCGCTCCAGCCGCAGGTCCTGGTCGTCGAGCTTCGCCAGGAGCTGCCCTTCCTCGACGATCTCGCCGGCGCGGGCGTGCTCCGACCAGATGTAGCCTGCAAAGGGCGCGACGAGGCTGCGCTGGATCCGGCCCTCGATCACGGCGGGGGAGGTCAGCGCGTATTCGCCGCGCGCGGTGGCGAAGAAGGCGACCAGGGCGATCGCGGCGGCGGTTGCCAGCTTGCGACCGAAATAGCCCGGGCCGAGCAGGCGCTTGAGTTGCGTCACCAGGCTGTCCCAGGCCTTCACCGGCAGCGGCCGGTCGTTCGCGCGCATCTGCGCCAGCACCGGGCCGACCACCGTGGCGACGGCATCCAGCAGTTCCACGGTCCGCGGCTCGAAGCCCTGGCCCATGGGGCGTTCCAGGGTGACCGCGCCGTAGCATTCGCCGTCCTGGCGCAGCGGCACCGTCAGCAGACCGCCCGCCCGGTGCGCGCCGGCAAGGTCGGCATGCGCGCGGGTGACGCGGTATTCCCAGTCCGGCCGCGCCGGGAAGACGATGATGGAGGCCTGGTCCACCGCCTCGTCCATCGCCGCGCCGACATCCTTCACCAGGCTCATGCGGTCGGCGAAGGCGGCGGTGTTGGAGATGGCGGCGACGCGGCAGCGCCCGCCGCGGCGGAAGCCGATGCTGACGGGGTCGCAGCCGAAGCGGCGCGCGAGTTCGGTCGCCAGCGCCGTGGCGGCCGCCTTGGCATCGGCATGTTCCAGCACGGCGCCGAGCAGGTCGAAGGCAGCGCCAGTGCGGGCGCGATGCGCGGCATCGGCCTCCATCTGCTCGCGCCGCAGCAGCGTCTCGATCCAGCCGATGCCCCACTGAAGCTGCCGCAGGGCCGCGGCCGCGCCGAGCGGCCCGGAGAGGACGATGGCGGCGACGCCGCAGAGCCGGCCCTCCACCAGGACGGGCGCGGCGAGGTGACGTTCGCCCGCCGGCGCCTCCGGCCCGAGCGCCACGCCCTGGCGGGCCTGCAGCGCCTGCTCAGCGGCGGCGGAGAGCGCCGGCGCGGGCGGCGCCTCGGCGGGCCAGACCGCGGCGGGCTGGAAGGGCCCGATGTCCGGCTCGCCAAGCACGAGGACGCCGGCGGTCGCGCCCTCGATGAAGCGGATCTGCAGCAGCAGCCAGGCCGCGGCGAAGGCTTCCGGCGTCTCTGCCGCCCGGAAGCGGGTCCACAGCGCCTGGTCGAGAAAGGCGTGACCGATGGCGGGTGCTTCGCCCATGCGCGGGCCCGGCGCCCCCGTCATGCGAACCGGTCCTCTCGGCACCGGCCTGGCGTGAAGGGGCGCCGCGGCATCAGAGCCCGAGCATGGCGCGCGCCGCGCCACGCCAGCCGCGCGACCAGTCGATGGCGCCAGCCGGGGTCGGGGAGGCAGGCGGCGTCGCGGCATCGCTCACGCCGTGCTTCTCCAGCCAGGTGCTGGTTGCGCTGTCGACGAAGCCGCCGAGGCCCTCGTGGAAGATCCGCGCTTCCCGCAGTTGCAGCGGCTGGGCGACGGTGACGCCGCCCTCCGGCAGCAGCCGGCGGCCGGCATCGAGGGTGGCAGACATCAGGCCGGTGTCCGTGTGCTCGTGCCCGATGACGTGGCCGAGTTCGTGCAGCACAACGGTCATCAGGTCCATCCGCCCGATGGCCGGGGCCGCAACGGCAACCAGCGCACCATCCGCGGCGAGGCTGAACTCCTCGTTGCGCAGCGGCGTCGCATCGACGAACCAGCCGTAGCCGGCGGCGTCGAGATCGACCGTGATCGCGCCCTGGCCGATCGATGCGCCGAGCACGCCGCCGGGCAGGTCGCTGACGGTGATCGTCGCGCCGCGCAGCGCCTTGATCTCCGCCCGCTCCAGT
>JAIYAI010000528.1 GCA_027489135.1 Acetobacteraceae bacterium | reverse complement strand
GGGGGGGGGGGGGGGGGGGGGGGGGGGGGGGGGGGGGGGGGGGGGGGGGGGGGCTCCGCCGCGCCGATGGCAGCACCTATCCGGCGCTGTTCATCGATCCGGAGGGCATCGCCTACGATCCGGCGACGGGGGCTCTCTACATCAGCCAGGAAGGGCAGGTCGCGCCGGTCGCCGCGCTGCCGGGCGTGCAGATCGCGCCGTCCATCCTCACCTATGACCTCGCAGGCAATTTCGACACCGTCCTGCCGGTCGATAGCAAGTTCCTGCCGACCAAGGACGGCTCCTCCGGCATCCGGAACAACCTCGCCTTCGAATCGCTGACCCTCTCGCCGAACGGCCGCTGGCTCTACACGGCGACCGAGAATTCGCTGTTCCAGGACGGCCCCGCCGCGACGCTGGCCAGCGGCAGCCTGGCCCGTATCGTCAAGTACGACGCGCTGACCGGCAAGTCAGTGGCGGAATACGCCTACATCACCGACCCGGTGGCCGAGCCGACCAATCCCGCCGGCGCCTTCGCCACCAACGGGCTGGTCGAGCTGCTGGCGATCGACGACAACGGCACCCTGCTCGCGATGGAGCGCTCCTTCTCCACCGGCGCACCGGGCACCGGCAACAGCATCAAGATCTTCGTCGTGCACACCCAGGGCGCCACGGACATCTCCGGCAGCTTCGCCATCTCGACGGAGATCGATGACGGCGAACTCTCCGCCTTCCTCGATGCGCCGGTACGCAAGGAGCTGCTCTTCGACCTCGGCGAACTTGGCATCCCGCTCGACAATGTCGAGGGCATGACCCTCGGCCCGGTGCTGGAGGACGGGCGGCAGAGCCTTGTGCTGGTCTCCGACAACAACTTCTCGCCGACGCAGTTCACCCAGGTCCTCGCCTTCGCGCTCGAGGTCGAGACCATGCCGCTGGTGCAGGCGAAGGCGGAGACGCTGGACGCGCTGCGCTACGACAACCCCACCGACACGACCGAGGGGCCGGACAGTGACGACGCTGCGGTCTGGGCCAACCCGGCCGATGGCGCCCGGAGCATCGTCATCACCACGGGGAAGGAGGGCGGCCTCCGGACCTTCGACCTGGCGGGCCAGGAGCTGCAGCGGATCGAGCCGGCGGATATCCGCTACAACAACGTCGACATGCTCTACAACGTCTCGATCGACGGCAAGCTCGTCGACCTCGCCATCGCCTCCGACCGGGCGAACGACACGGTAGCGATCTTCAAGGTCGATGCCGCGACGCGGCTGCTGACCGACATCACCGCGGCCGCCACGGCCGACGACGCCTTCAGCATCTTCGGCGTCGACGACGGGGAGGCGACCGCCTACGGTCTGTCCGCCTACACCTCCCCCATCGACGGCGCCCACTACGTCTTCGTCACCCAGGCCGATGGCGCGCAGATCGCCCAGCTTCGCATCGACGATGCGGGCGGCGGCAAGTCCGGTGCGACGCTGGTGCGCACGTTGGTGCTGCCGGTCGCGCCCGGCGACGACCCGTCGGACTACCAGTCCGAGGGCATCGCCATCGATCGGGAAACGGGCATCGGCTACGTCACGGTGGAGGGCGAACTCGGCGTCCTCGCCTTCGAGGCGGAACCGACCGGCAGCCCCTTCTTCGACCTCGTCGCGCCGATCGACTTCGAGGAGTTCGTCCCTGACCTCGAAGGCGTCTCGATCCTCTACGGCAAGCGTGGCAACGGCGCGATCGTCGTCTCCAGCCAGGGCGACAGCAGCTTCGCCGTCTTCGACCGCAAGACCTGGGAGTACAAGGGCAGCTTCGCCATCGGCGAGGGCCGCCGCACCGACGGGGTGGAAGAGAGCGACGGGCTGGAGATCTATTCCGGCGCGTTGGGCGATGCCTTCCCGCGCGGCCTGCTGATCAGCCATGACGGCTCGAACGATCCGGCCGCGGTCTTCCCGACGCCGGACGACGACGACGGGGAGATCCAGAACTTCAACACCAACTTCAAGTATGTCGACATGCGCGACGTGGCAGAGGCGGTCGGCATCAAGCTCGGCGACCGCGGCTTCGATCCGCGCGCGGTGCCGGACTCACTGCTCGACAGCCCCTTCGGCGCGTGAGCGTGGCGGCGGCGGGGCAACCCGCCGCCGGTCCGTGCCTGCCCCCTACATCGGGCTGAGGGCGGCGAGAAGCAGCGGCTCCACATCGCCTTCCCAGGGCGGCATCACGGCATGCAGCCAAATGCCGGCCCCCGCCGCGGCCCAGGCCGCCAGCCAGGCCAGGAATTCGGGATGCTCGGCGAGGCGCGCAGCGCCCGCGGCGATCATCGGCGCGATTTCGGTCATCATGCTGCTCCACGGGTCTCAGCTGATCCGCAGCCGGCGCAGCGTCGCCCCCACCGCGGCGTGGTCGGCGGCGACGCGGCGGCCGAGTTCATCCGGCGTGATCGGCTCCGGCTGCAGGCCGAAGCGGCGCAGCGCATCGGCCACAGCGGGGTCAGCCAGGCTCGCGTTGAAGGCGGCGTTCAGCACCGCGATCACCTCCGGCGGCGTGCCACCCGGAGCAAAGAGGCCGAACCACCCCGCGCCCGGCCAGCCGAGCGCGACGCGCTGCTCGTTCGCGTTCGGCACCTCCGGGAAGTCGGGCCAGCGGCCGTTGCCCAACGTCGCCAGCGGGCGCAGTCGTCCGGCCCGGACATGCGGCGCGGCGATCGGGTCGATGATCATGTGGCAGTCGCCGGCGACGACGCTGTTCACCGCCGGCGCGCTGCCCGGGAAGGGCACGTGCACCGCCTCGAACCCGCCCTCGTCGGCGAGCAGCGCGCCGCGCAGGTGCCCAGCCGCGCCGATGCCGGCGCTGGCGTAGTTCAGCACGCCCGCGTTGCGCCGGCCGTACGCGATCAGTTCCTCCAGGCTCGTCACCGGCAGCGAGGGGTTCACTGCGATCAGGCTGTAGGCCTCGCCCGCGCTGGCGATCGGGGCGAGGTCGCGCAGCGGGTCGTAGCCGACGGCCGAGAGATGCGGCGCGATGGTCAGGTTGCCGGCCGAGGCATTGAGCAGCGTGTGCCCGTCCGGCTTCGCCTCCGCGACCAGGCGCGTGCCGACGGCGCCGCCGGCGCCGGCGCGATTCTCCACGATCACCTGCAGGCCGAGCCGCGCACCGAGCGCGCGGGCCATGACGCGGGAGACGTTGTCGTTCGTCGCCCCCGGCGGGAAGGGGCAGATGTAGCGGATCGGCCGGTCGGCGAAGCCGAAGGCGCGGGCGGGGCGTGCCAGGGCCGGTGCAGCCAGGGCCGAGAGCAGGAGGGCACGGCGGGAGAGGGGCATCGGTCAGGCTCCGTGCTGGGGGGAAAGCGGCGGCGCGGCGACCTCGCGCGCCAGGGTGAGGCGGGCGACGCGGGCGGCATCCTCGGCCGTCGGGAAACGCGCGCCGTGCAGGTCGCCGAGGCGCGGATCGACGGCGACGAGGTGCCAGTCCGCGGCGGACTGCACGACGACGCCGACGAAGCGGCCTGCAATCTCGACGGGGCGGGACCGGATCATCAGCCGCGCCTCGTCAGAGCCGTAAAATTCTTGCCCATCGGCTTAATAGGATATTCTGGTCGAGGCATGGGATCTCCTCACGGACGGACGGCATGCGGGAAGGCGGCGGGGCGGTTCTCGCCCCGCTCAGGGCCGGTGCGTCAGCCGGCGACCACCCAGGGCGTGGTGGTGGCCGCGGGGCCCAGCACCGGACCCCCCGCGACCATGCTGCGGAGCAGGCGCGGCGCCCGGCCCGCCGGCCCGGCCTCGATCCGGTGCAGCAGCGCGTGGTTGTCCCAGAGCAGCACGTCGCCCGGACGCCAGGCATGGCGCCAAGTCACCTCCGGCGCCGTCGCCGCGTCGCGCAGGCGGCCGAGCAGGCGGGCACTCTCGGCCGTCGACACGCCCGGGATGCGGTCCACGGTGCGGGCATCGACGAAGAGGCTGCGGCGACCGGTCGCAGGATCGACCCGCACCAGGGGATGCGTCACGCGCGGCAGGGCGAAGGTGCCGAGGCGCGCGGGGTCGTGCTCGATCTCAAGATACTCGATCGCATGGGCGAGCCAGGGATCGAGCCGGTCATGCGCGGCGCGCTGGTCGGCGAAGGCGATGCCGCCCGAGACCGGGCCCATGTCGGCGACCTGCAGGATGGAGAAACGGTTCGGCGCGGCGACATAGGCGAGGTCTGCGTGCCAGGCCGCGTCCTCGACCCGGCCGGACTCGATCAGCAGTTCCGAGACGCCGGCGCCGTCCAGCGGATGCGCCTGCGCCGGGCCGAGGCGGCGGGTTAGCGCGACCTGCTGCGCAGGCGTCAGCCGCTGGTCGCGCAGTAGCAGCAGGCGGTCCTCGGCCAGCGCGTTGCGCAGCATGCCGAGCGTGCCGTCGCCGAGCGGCGCGGAGAGGTCGAGGTCGCGGATCTCCGCGCCGAAGCCGCCCTGCAGCGGCAGGCGGCGAAGCTGCGGGCCGAGGCGAGGGCGCAGCGGCGGCGGCGAAAGGAGAGAGGCGTAGGACATGGGATCGATCCCTGATGACGGGCGGACGGGTAGCGGTGGGACGGAGGTGTGCGCCGGGGGCGCGGTAGGCTCAGCGTCGACACCGCTCCCGCATCAGGGGGGCGGGGGCGGGACGGGGGCTGCGGGACGGGCCGGGCTGCGGCGCGACGCTCATGGTGAAGGACCCAGTCTGCGGCGCGGGATGCGCCGGGCCATATTTCACAGTCTACAGACGTATTCCGTCAAGCGGATTCCACATATTCATTCGATAATTAGAGGAGAGATCAACCCAAGCATCTGAAATTTATAGCTTCTATCCATTCCAGAAATTACCTTTACGGCATGTGGAAACAGCTCTAGAAATCCCCTAAGCGCCGCTGCGACCTGCCACGCGGCCGCGGGAGGATGACCCCATGGACGACCTCGGCTCCCTGGCGACGCCCGTGCTGCGGCGAATCCACGCCATCGAGGACATCGACCGCGCCGATGCCCGCCTGCCCAGGGCGCATCATCTGCTGGCCGAGACCTCGCTCGGCACCATGCAGGTGATCCTCTCCCCGGCCGCGCTGCGCGACCTGGTCATGATGCTGGATCTGCGTGCGAGTGCGGCGGAGTAGCTAGATCCCGCGCACCAGCGCCTTCCGCGCCGCCACCCCCGCCAGGCCGCAGAGCGCGACGCCCAGCGCCATCGGCAGTGCCGTCTGGTCGTGCAGCGCGCCCACCAGCCAGCCCGTGATCGCGCCGATGCCGAATTGCAGCGTGCCGATCAGCGCGGAGGCGCTGCCCGCCACGTTCCCATGCGGCGCCATGGCCAGCGAACTCGCCAGCGGCATCACCGCGCCGACGCCGGCGACGTAGCAGAACAGCGTCACCACGATGCCCGCGAAGCCGCCGAGGCCGGTCAGCACCACCAGCAGCAGCGCCGCCCCCGCGGCCAGCATCGCCCATTGCACCGTGGCCAGGGCGCGGGCGGGCTGCACGCCGCGGCGAATCACCCAGGCATTGGTCTGCGCCACGGCCATGATGCCCAGCGCATTGGCGCCGAAGAACAGGCCATAGCCCTGCGGCGAGATCCCGTGCAGGTCCATGAAGACGAAGGGCGAGCCGCCGATATAGGCGAACATCCCCGCCACCGGCAGCGCACCCGAGAGCGCGAGCCCGAGGAAGCGCCGGTTCGAGACGAGCCGCCAGTAGGTCATGATCACCTGCCAGGGCGTGTCGCGGCGCCGCTTTTCGGGCGGCAGGCTCTCTGGCAGGAACAGCGCGACGGCCACGAACAGCAACGCGCTATAGGCCGCGAGCGTCAGGAAGATGCCGCGCCAGCCGACGCTGCCCAGCACAAGGCCGCCGATGGTCGGCGCGATGATCGGCGCGATGCCGCCGACGAGCATCAGTTGCGACATCAGCCGCACCATGGTGGGGCCCTCGGTCAGGTCGCGGGCGATGGCGCGCGCCACCACCACGCCGGCGCAACCGCCGAGGCCTTGCATCAGCCGCATCCAGGTGAACCAGCCGATGCTGTCGGCCAGCGCCGCGCCGATGGAGGCGGCGGTGAACAGCGCGAGGCCCACGAACATCGGCAGCTTGCGGCCCCAGCGGTCGGCGGCCGGGCCGTAGAGGAACTGCCCGCAGCCCATGCCTGCGAAGAAGGCCGCCAGCGTCCGCTGCACTGAGGCCGGATCGGTGCCGAGCCCCGCCGTGATGGCCGGGAAGGCCGGCAGGTACATGTCGGTGGCGAAGGGCCCGAAGGCGGAGAGACCGCCCAGGATGAGGATCAGGGTGAGGGAGACGCGAGCCATTCCATGGCGCCTAGCACTGGATGCTGCGGCGCACCACGACGGGGATCAGAACCCCACCCCCTCCGCCTCCAGCCGCTGCTTCACCAGCATCTTCGGGATCTTGCCGTAGCCCGATTTCGGCAGCGCATCCCAGACCACGACCTTCAGCGGGTGCTTGTAGCGCGAGAGGCGGTCCTGCAGGTGGCCGAGCACCACGGCCTCCGACACGCTCGTCCCAGGTTGCGGCACCACGCAGGCGACGCCGCTCTCGCCCCATTTCGGGTGCGGCATGCCGACCACGGCGCATTCCAGCACGGCGGGATGCGTCAGGATGGCCTCCTCCACCTCCCGCGGATACACGTTGGACCCGCCGGATATGTACATGTCGGACGCCCGGCCGGTGATCGAGAGGTACCCCTGCGCGTCGAGATGCCCGAGGTCGCCGGTGTGGAACCACCCGCCGCGGAAGGCCTTCTCGTTCGCTTCCGGGTTCTCGAAGTAGCCGGCGAAGACGGCGGGGCCGCGGACGCAGATCTCGCCGGTCTCGCCCGGGGGCAGGCGACGGCCACTGTCGTCGAGGATCGCCACCTCCATCCCCGTCCGCGCACTGCCGCAGGTGCCGATCGGGATCGGCCCGTCATCGGACAGGCTGTGCTGGTCCGGCCGCAGGACGGTGATGTTCCCGGTCACCTCGCCCAGCCCGAAATACTGCACGATGCACGGGCCCAGCGCCTCCAACGCACGCACCTGGTCGGCGCGGTACATCGGCGCGCCGGCATAGATCACGTGGCGCAGGGAGGAATGGTCATAGCGCCGCGCCGCCTCGTGCTCGGCCAGGGACTTCAGGATCGTCGGCACGGTGAACATGTTGGTCACGCGGTGCTGCTCGATCAGCCGGAAGGCCTCCTCCACGTCGAGCCGCTCGCTCGGCAGGATCACGGTCCGCGCGCCGCGCGCCACCTGGCCCAGCTGGTGCACGCCGGCGCCGTGGCTGAGCGGTGCGACCACCAGCGAGGCATCGTTCTCCGTCACGCCGGGGAAGAGGTCCGCGAGGTGGTTGTTCACCACGAAGGCCATCTGGCCGTGGGTCAGCACGGCGGCTTTGGGCCGACCCGTGGTGCCGGAGGTGAAGAAGAACCACAGCGGGTCGTCGTACACCACGTCCGCCTCGTGGTCCGGCGGCGGCGGCGTGGCGATGCCGAGCATGGTCTCGTAGTCCAACTCGTCCTCCCGCGCGTCGCCGAAGGCGATGACGGTTCGGCACCAGTCCCCCGCAGCGCGCACCGCATCGGCATGGCCCTGGAAGCCGCGGTCGCGCAGCATCGCCACGGGGCGCGACGTCTCCGACAGCCCCGCCACCTCGCCCGGTGTGAGGCGGAAATTGGTGGGCACCCAGACCGCGCCGATCTTGAAGCTGGCCCACATGCTCTCGAACATCGCGTTCGAGTTGCGGGCGTGGACCATCACGCGGTCGCCCTTGGCCACGCCGCGCTCGCGCAGCGCCGCCGCCAGCCGATCCACCCGCGCGTCGAACTCCTGCCAGGTCCAGTGCCGGTCCGCCCAGACGAAGGCGATGTGGTTCGGCACGCGCCGCGCCGTCTGCGTCAGCAGCCGGCCGAGATTCATCGCGGTGGCAAGACCCGGCATCTCAGTAGGCCCCCGCCCAGCCGTCGCGCCGCGGATCGGACGCCGCCATGCGCACGCCGTTCTCCAGCACGCGGATCGCCTCCACGCTGCACGGCCCTTCCAGCGGCGGCACCACCTTCACCTGGTGGCCCAGCCCTTCCAGCACGGGTGCGGCCCCGGCCAGCCCTTCCTCCAGGGTCAGCACGGCGTCGCCGCCATGCGGGTAGTTCGCCGCCTGGCCAGGCTGGCTGCTGGTCCAGCGCGGCGCTTCCAGCGCCTGTTGCGGGTCGAGCCCGAACATCGTCATCGCCACCAGCACCTGCGCATTCACCTGCACCTGGTTGTCCGCCCCCGGCGTGCCGAGCACGCCCCAGAGCGCGCCATCCTTCAGGATCATCGGCGCGTTCATCGTGTGCCGCACGCGCTGGCCCGGGACGAGGCGGTTCGCATGCCCCGTCTCCAGGTGCCAGTAGGCCATGCGGTTGTTCAGCAGGACGCCGGTGTCGCCGGCGATCACCCCCGATCCGAAGGCGGAGTTCAGCGACTGGATGGCGGAGACGGCGTTCCCCGCCTCGTCCACCACGCAGAAATAGGTCGTGTCGCCGCCGGCCATCTCGCGCACCGGTAGGTCGGCGGCGGCATCGGGTCGGATCTGCCGCGCATGCTCCGCCGCGTGCCCGGCCGAGAGCAGGCGATCGAGCGGGATGTCCAGGTGACGCGGATCGGCGCCCCAGCGCTCGCGGTCGAGGAAGGCGCGCTTCTTCGCCTCCACCATCAGGTGGATCAGCTCGGGCGAGTTCCAGCCGATGCCGGTCAGGTCGCAGCGGTCCAGGATACGCAGCAGCTGCAGCATGGTGAAGCCAGTGGAGTTCGGCGGGGTCTGCCGCACCTCGAAGCCGCGGAAGGGGATGGCGATGGGCGGCTGCTCCTCCGCCGTGGAGGCGCCGAGGTCGTCCTCAGCGATCAGCCCGCGCATGCCCTGCGTGCCGGCGGCGATGCGGCGCGCGAGCCGCCCGCGGTAGAAGCCCTCCGCCCCGTCGCGGGCGATCTCCTCCAGCGTCGCCGCCAGCGCGGGCTGGACGATCAGCCCGCCCAGCGGCGCCGGCGCGCCATCCGCCAGGAACAGCGTGCGGGTCTCACCGAGCAGGCGGGTCTGCTGCTCGCCGGCGAAGTGGCGCCAGGCATGGGTGGCGGCGAAGCCATCCCGCGCCGCCTCCACCGCATGACCGAAGAGCCGCGCCCAGGGCAGCGTGCCGAAGCGCTGGTGCAGCAACGCGAGACCCGCGACCAGCCCGGGGACGGAGGCGCTGCGCGGGCCATAGACGGGAATGCCCTCGGGGTAGGCCTCCGGCGTCGCGGCGGCGGGGGCGGCGCCGGTGCCGTTGATGCAGGTGCCGACCTGCTTCGATGCGTCCCAGACCTGCCAGAAGCCATCGCCGCCGAGGCCGGACATGTGCGGTTCCACCACGCCGAGCGTCAGGGAGACGGCGATGGTCGCATCCACGGCATTGCCGCCATGGCGCAGCACATCGAGCCCGGCCTGGGTGGCGACGGGGTGGTTGGTCGCCACGGCGCCGCGGCGGCCCATGATCAACGGTCGATGGCTGCGGAGCGTGGGATGCATGGCGCCCGGCCTCCCCTGCCGGTCGGCCTTCCTTCCCATGCCGGGCCGGCGCCGGGAAGGCCGCGCATCTGGACCGCGCGGCGCGGCGCCGTCACAGTGCCGCCAATCCAATCCGCCGGGAGGAGCGTAACCATGGTGCAACGCCGCGAACTGCTGGCGGTCTCGGGGCTGGCCGCGCTGGGGCTCGCCCGCCCCGCGCTGGCGCAGGCGCCGTGGCCGGACAAGCCGATCCGCCTGATCGTCGGCTTCCCCGCCGGCGGCCCGACCGACTTCGCCGCGCGCCTGCTGCAGGAACCGCTGCAGCAACTCTGGGGTCAGCCGATCGTCATCGAGAACCGCCCCGGTGCGAGCCAGATGATCGCCGCCGAGGCCGTCGCGAAGTCCGCCCCCGACGGCTACACCCTGTTCCTCTGCACCTCGAACCTCACCACCAACCCGGCGGTCTTCACCCGGCTGCCCTACGACACCTACAAGGACTTCCTGCCGATCATCGTCATCTATTCCTCGCCGACGGTGCTGTTCACCGGGCGCAACCGCCCCTTCCGGACGGTGCAGGACGTGGTGGAGTTCGTGCGGAAGAACCCTGGCACGGCAGCCGCGACCTCCGGCATCGCCACCTCGGGCCACTTCGCGACCGAGATGTTCATGCGGTCGAACAACCTCGACATCACGCATGTGCCCTACCGCGGCGCCCCCCCGGCGCTGCAGGACGTGGTCGCGGGGCAGGTGCCCATCACCTTCTCCACCCTGTCCGGCGCCATCGGGCTGGCGCGCGACGGCGCCCTCAGGCCCATCGCCATCGCCGCGCCGAAGCGCGCCAAGGTCTTCCCCGATGTGCCGACCATGGCGGAGGCCGGCTTCCCGATCCGTGACACATCGCCCTGGTACAGCTTCGTCGCGCCGGCGGGCCTGAACCAGGCCATCGCCGACCGGATCGAGCGCGACGTGAAGATGCTCCTGGCGCGCGAGGACATCATCAAGCGCATCGAGGACTCGGGCGGGCAGGTCGAGGGCGAGGGCCAGGCCGCCTTCCGGGAGCGCATCCCGCGCGAGATCGCGGCCATGACCGAGGTGGCGAAAGCCGCCAATATCCGCATCGATCAATGATCTTGACGCATGACATGCTGGCGCATGTCATCCTCAGACGCCGGCGCCGCGCCTCCGCGCGGCTTGGCTTCGGCGCACTGGCGCCGGGCCGCATTCGCGGCCTCGCCCGCCGATGGCGGGCGGAGGTCGAGTCCCCGAACGAATAGCAGCGAGGAATGCCGCCATGCGCATGCAGGCCGCCATCATGTACGAACAGGGCAAGCCGCGCCCCTATGCGCAGAGCAACGCGCTGGTCGTCGAGGAGGTGAACCTCGACGGCCCCGGCGAGGGCGAGGTGCTGATCGAGGTCGCCGCGGCCGGGCTTTGCCATTCCGACCTCTCGGCCATCGAGGGCATCCGCCCGCGGCCGCTGCCCATCGTGATCGGGCATGAGGGTGCCGGCATCGTCCGCGAATGCGGCCCCGGCGTGAAGGACCTCAAGCCAGGCGACCACGTCATCACCGTCTTCGTCACGTCCTGTGGGTCCTGCCGCTACTGCGTGAAGGGGCGGCCGAATATCTGCTCCTCCGGCAATGCGGCGCGCCAGGCGGGGACCTTGTTGTCGGGGACGAAGAAGATCAGCCGCCTCAACGGCGAGAAGATCAACCATGGCAGCGGGCTGTCGCTGTTCGCGCAGTATTGCGTGGTCAACCGCCGCGCGATGGTGAAGATCGATCCGTCCATCCCGCTGGAGGACGCCGCCATCTTCGGTTGCGCGGTGATGACCGGCGCCGGCGCGGTGCTGAACACGGCGGGGCTGGAGGCGGGCGAGCCGATCGCGGTCGTCGGCCTCGGCGGCGTCGGGATGAACGCGCTCTTCG
>JAIYAI010000215.1 GCA_027489135.1 Acetobacteraceae bacterium | reverse complement strand
GCGGGAGTTCGTCCCGGAGATGATGGCGATCACCGGCGATGTCGGCGCGCGGCACCTGGTGGGCAAGCATGCCGATCGCGTCGCCGAGGTGGAGATGGCCGACGACGCCGTGCTGCGCGACTTCGATACCACGGATGCGCTGCGCAAGGCGCCCGGGTTTTCGGGCGTGGGCAGGTAGGATCGGGGACGCGCCAGCCCCAGCCACAGGCCCGACCTGCACCGCACGCGTCGTCATGGCCTGCACCTCCCGCGCAGCCCTGCGAGGTCCACATCCCGCTTGGGATGCGCGGTGACCTTCTCCGCCTGCGCCTCCTACCAAACCCGACGCCGGTGCCATGGATGAGCCGGCATCCTGGACAGCCGGCCCATGCGGGGGAACGTCACGACGTTTCTTGTTGCTAATGAGCAAGGTTGCGGGAGCCGCAGCCCATGTCTATGCATGCCGGATGAAGCGCCTGCTCCTGGGCCTATCCCTGGTCGGTCTACTGCTCGCCTGCACGCAGTATCGGCACATCCCGCCCACCACGCCGGAGGGCCAGGCCTGCGTCGCGCAATGCACGGCGCAGCAGCAGCAGTGCCGCAGCCTCGCCAATGTCGGCTACCAGCAATGCGTCGCGTCGCGGAACATCGCGATGAGTACCTACAACAGCTGCCGTGCCTCGGGCCAGCTGGGCTGCCAGCAGCCCGCGTCCTGCTTCCAGCAGGAGTACCGCTGCACCGAGCCCTACAACCAGTGCTTCCAGGCCTGCGGCGGTCGGATCGTCGAGGAGAAGTAGCGCCCGCAACGGGCCGTGATCGCGGCGTTCCGGGCACGCCGCGCCAGGTCCTCGTCCTTTGACGGTCCAGCCTGTCAGCCCATCGCCTGCCGGATCCATTCGCCCCAGGCCAGCGCCTCCCGGTCCCGGCCGAAGCCCGTCACGATCTGCACGCCGAGCGGCAGGCCCTTCGGGCCCGTCGCCACTGGCACCGTCACGCAGGGCACGTGCAGCAGGGTCCAGAGCGAGTTGAAGGCCGGGTCGCCGGTCCAGGCCAGGCCTTCAGGCGCCTCGCCGGGTGCGCTTGGCGTCAGGATGGCGTCGAAGGGCGCAATGACATCGACGAAGGCCGTCCGCGCCGCGGCGAAGGCGGCGCGGCCGGCATCGAATGGCCCTGCCCCCTGCGCCGCGCCCTTGGCCATGTTCTCGCGCAGCCCCGGCGTCAGTTGCGCCGCGGCATGATCCAGTTCCCACGCCAGCGCCTGGGCGGACTCGCCGTTCATCACCTGCGGGTGCACGCGCAGGCCCTCGACCACCGTCCCCGGCAGGGTGAGCGGCGTCACCGTGGCACCCGCCTTCGCCGCCGCGGCCGCGGCGCGGTCCAGCAGCGCGAGCGTCTCCGGCGCGGCGAGGTCGGCCGTCGGCCCGAGGCAGAGGGCGAGTTTCGGCGCCCGGTCCGGCTTCGTCTCCGGGTCGCCGTAGTCGCGCCCCGTGATGCCGGCCATGAACAGCGCGGCGTCGCCTACCGTGCGGGTGATGACGCCGATGGTGTCCAGGCTCTCGCTCATCACCTTCATGCCGCCGCGATGGATGGTGGCGTAGGTGGGCTTGAAGCCCACCGCGCCGCAGAAGGCCGCGGGGCGGACGATGCTGCCCGCGGTCTGGGTGCCGTAGCCGGCATGGAAGAAGCCCGCCGGCGCCCCCGCCGCGGAGCCGGAGGAGGAGCCGCCCGGCGTGTGGGCCGGATTGTGCGGGTTGCTCGTCGCCCCGGGGGCGCGGGTGGCGAATTCGGTCGTCACGGTCTTGCCCATGACGATGGCGCCGGCCCGCTTCGCCAGCGCCACGCAGGCGGCATCGGCGCGCGGCCGGTGCCCGGCCCAGGCCGGGGAACCGTACTGGGACGGCATGTCGGCGGTATCCAGCACGTCCTTCACGCCGAGCGCCAGCCCGTTCAGCGGCCCGGCCCGGCCCGCCTTCGCCGCGGCATCGGCGGCCGCGGCGGTGCGCAGCACCTGGGATGGGTCGTGCCAGGCGAAGGCGCGCACCGCTCCCTCGCGCGCGGCGATGCGGGCCAGGATGGCCTCGGTCAGGGCGGTGGCGGAGAGGCTGCCGGCGCGCAGGCGGCGGGCGGCCTCGGTGGCGGGGAGGTCGGCGAGGTCTGTCATGGGCATGAGCTTGCCCGGCTTTGCTGCGTTGCGAAAGCCGCAAACCCCGCCCCCCAGGGTGCGTCCGCACGCGCGGACCCGGACAGCGGAACCGTGCCCGCTGCCCTGGCGGCCTGCACGCGGCAGCGTCAGACTGTGGGCATGTCCGACGCCACGACCGCCGGCCGCGCAGCGGCGGAGGCCGGCCCGATCCGTGTCCGCGAGGCGCCGAACGGGGCCCTCACCTACGCCATCGCCATCCCGCCCGAGCGCCTGCCCGCCGTCGCGCCGGAGCGCCTCCTCGCGGCCTGGGCGATGGCGCGCCGGGCTGCCGCGCTGGCGCGCTGGGGCGCGCCGCGGCAGATGGTCTTCCACCGCGACGACGCCCCGCCGATCGAGATCGTCATCGCCGACGCCGATGCATGTTGCTGGGCCGAGGCGGTGGACAGCGAGGTCGGGCTGGACACCCTGCCCGGCCTCGCCCTGTGTCTCCGCCTGCTCGCCCTGATCGAAGTGCTGACCCGGGCGCCATGGCTGGCCGGGATGTTCGATGTCACCCCGGATGGCATCGACCTGCACCCCGCGCTATTGCGAGCCGCTGCCATCGTGCCGCTCGATTCCGGTGCCCGATTCGATGAGCCCGGCCTGCGGCGGCTGTTGTCCCGACCCCTGCCCCGGCCATCACCCCGGTCGTCCCCCCTGGGTGGTCGCCTTGCCCCGAGACCCATAGCATGACGCGCGCCATCTCCCTGCTTCTC
>JAIYAI010000816.1 GCA_027489135.1 Acetobacteraceae bacterium | reverse complement strand
GCGGCGCTGGCCGATACGGCGCTGTGGGTCGTCCTGGCGCATATCGCCCTGGTGCTTGCGCTGCAGGGGCCGAAGCGGGTTCCGGCGCCGGCCTTGCTGCTGCTGCCGGCGCTGCTCGGCCCCGGCACCGCCCTGGCGAACCCGGCACGCCAGGCGATCCTGGCCGGCTATACTGCCGAGGCGCGTCGCACGGATCCGGGATTCGCCGGCTTCTCCGCCGCGCGCGGCCAGGCGCTCTACCTCGGGCCCCATGCCGGCGGCCGCGCCGAGACGCCGGCCTGCGCCACCTGCCACACGCCGGACCCGACCCGGGAGGGGCGGCACCAGCGCACGGGCCGCGCCATCCCGCCCATGGCGGTCTCCGCCGATCCGCGCCGCTTCACCGAGGCGGCGGAGGTCGAGAAGCGCTTCGCCCGGGACTGCCAGGCCGTGCTCGGCCGCGCCTGCACGGCGCGGGAGAAGGGCGACTTCATCACCTTCCTGGAGGGGCGGTGATGCGGCGCCTCGGCCTGGTCCTGGCGCTCGGCCTCGCCACCTGCGCCTCCGGCCGCGATGACCGGGACCGCGTGCCGCCGGTGACCGATGCCGCGACGCGCAAGGAATGCGGGGAGTGCCACATGGCCTTCCAACCCGCGCTGCTTCCGGCGCAGGCCTGGCGGCGCATCATGGACGGGCTCGGCGCGCATTTCGGAGAGGTGGCGACGTTGCCACCCGCGACGGCGCAGGCGATCCGCGACTACCTGATGCGCAACGCCGGGCGCGGCGACCCCGTCGTCACGCGCATCACCGAGCAGCCCTGGTGGCTGCACGCGCATCGGCCGCGGCGGAAGCCGAGGCAGCCGGCCGGGGTGGATTGCCTGTCCTGCCACCGCGACGCGGAGCGCGGGATCTACGACGACTGAACGGTTATGCTACGCCATGGGCACGCGGCGGCTGATCATCACCTGCGACGACCTCGGCGCCAGCGACGCGGCCAACCGCGCCATCCTGCGGGCGATGACGGAGGGGGTGGCCACCAGCGCGTCCCTGATGGTGCCCTGCCCGGCGGCCGAGGCGGCGACGCGGATGACCCGCGGCCGCGCGGTCGGC
This sequence comes from Acetobacteraceae bacterium, assembly GCA_027489135.1. Classification (GTDB taxonomy): domain Bacteria; phylum Pseudomonadota; class Alphaproteobacteria; order Acetobacterales; family Acetobacteraceae; genus JAIEOP01. The sequence goes on along the minus strand of JAIYAI010000816.1, from coordinate 6,913 downwards.
GTGCACCTGACCCTGACCAGCGAGTATCCCGGCATGCGCTGGCGCGGCCTGACCGACGGCGCCTCCCTGCACGACGGGTCCGGGGCCCTGCACCCGACGACGGCTGCGGCGCTGGGTGCCGTCACGGCGGAAGACGCCCGGGCCGAATGCCAAGCGCAGATCGCGCGCGCGCTGGAATGGGGCGTCGCGGTCACGCATCTCGACGCGCACATGAACGTGATGCAGGCGCGGGCGGACCTCTTCGCGGTGCTGCTCGACCTCGCGGCTGCCTTCCGCCTGCCGGTGCGCATGTTCCCGCCCGGCGTGCCGGTGGACTACGGCTTCGACGCGCGTGCGATGGCCGCGGCGCGCGGCATCCCCTGCCCCGACCACCTGATCTATCCCTGGCCGCGCCCGGCCGCCGCGGTGCTGCGCGAGGCCCTGCCCGACCTGCCCGAGGGCATCACGGAGATCTTCGCCCATCCGGTCGAGGACGGCGCGGCGCTGCGTTCCTACGACCCCTGGGCGCCCGATCTCCGCGCGGCGGATGCCGCGGGGCTGTGCGACCCGTCGCTCGCCGCGCTGCTCGACGCCGCCGGGATCGAGCGGGTCGACTACCGCGCGCTCAGCCGCTGACCATCTCGCTCCAGGCCGGCAGCGGCCGCTGCTCCACCGGCACCAGCCAGGCGGCGTGGTTGGCGCGGTCGATCACCTGGGCCGGCAGCAGGATCTCGCGGGGCACGGGTTCGCCGCGCAGGTGCCGCAGCGCGGCCAAGCCGGCGACCGCGCCCATCTTGAAGCCGTCATAGTCCATCGTCGCCAGCAGGCGCCCCTGCCCCACCGCCTCCGCGGCCTGGATGGTGCCGTTGTTGCCGACCACCACCGCGCTGCGCCCCGCGGCCTCCAGCGCGTCCAGCGCGCCCAGCGCCATCAGGTCGTTGGTGCAGATCACCGCGTCGATGCGGGCGTGCCGCGCCAGCAGCCCCTCCATCGCCACGCGCCCGGGTTCGCGCAGGTAGCGCCCAGGCGCGGTGCCGAGCAGCCGGATGCCGGGGCTGGCCGCGATGGCGGCGCGGAAGCCGCGGCCGCGGTCGCGGCTGGTCGGCGCGCTGTCCGGCCCCTCGATCAGCACGACGTCGCCGGTCCCGCCGATCGCGGCGATGGCGACACCGGCAATGGTGCGGCCCATCGCCTCGTCATCGGATCCGATGAAGGTGACGAAGCCGCCCGCCATGCGGTTGACGAAGCCGATCATCGGGATGCCGGCGGCCAGGACCTCGGCAACCGGGCCGGCCATCGCACCGTCGTCCGCGGGGGCAAACAGGATCGCATCGGGCCGCTCCGCCGCGACGGCGCGCAGCAGCGCGGTCTGCTGCACCGGATCGTCCGGCGTCTCCGGCGGGTGCCAGGTCGCGGTCGCACCCGCGGCCGCGGCGGCCCGCTCCACCCCCAGCATGAAGGCCTGGTAGTTCGGATTGACCCGGTTCTTGGTGAAGACGGCGAGGCGGATGGCCATGGCGCTACCAGTTCTGCCGCGTCGCCTGGAGCATCAGCGCGTCGTAGCTGAAGTCCGAGATCTGCCACCAGGGCAGGCTCTGGCCGCGGAAGGCCATCAGGTTGTCGTGGATCCGCTTGAAGTTGGGGTGTTTGTCCGAAAGCTCGGCATAGAGCTCGCGCGCCGCCTTGAAGCTGGCCTGCAGCACGTCGGGCGGGAAGCTGCGCAGCTGCGCACCGGCGGCGACGAGGCGCCGCAGTGCCGGCGGGTTCAGCACATCGTACTTGGCCTGCATGTCGGTGGCCGCGGCCATGGCCGATGTCTTGACGACATTCTGCCAGCGCTCCGGCAGCGCCTTCCACTTGTCGAGGTTGATGAAGAAGCTGAGCGCCGAATTCCCCTCCCAGAAGGAGGGGTAGTAGTAGTAGGGCGCGATGCGGACGAAGCCGAGCTTCTCGTCATCCGCCGGACCCACCCATTCGACGGCGTCGAGCGTCCCGCGCTCCAGCGCGGCGTAGGTATCGCCGGCGGCAAGCTGCTGCGGGATCAGGCCGAGCCGCTGCAGCGCCGTCCCCGCGAGGCCGCCGATGCGCATCTTCAGCCCTTGCAGGTCCGCGACGGACTTCACCTCGCGGCGGAACCAGCCGCCCATCTGCGTGCCGGTATTGCCGCCGGGCAGGTTGAACAGGTTGTAGCCGGCGAAGAACTCGTTCAGCAGGTCGATGCCGCCGCCCTGGTAGAACCAGGCGTTGATCTGGCGGGAGTTGGGGCCGAAGGGAATGCCGGTGCCGAAGGCGAAGGCCGGGTCCTTCCCCATGTAGAAGAAGGCGCCGGTCTGCCCCATCTCGACCGAGCCCTGCTGCACGCCGTCGGCGACCTGCAGCGGCGGGACGATCTCCCCGGCGGCGAAGACCTGGACACGGAAGCGGCCATCGGTGCCGTCGGCGACGGCGCGGGAGAAGAACTCGCAGGCGCCGAACAGGGTCTCGAGCGATCTCGGGTAGCTCGACTGCAGGCGCCAGGTGACCTGGGGCGGAGTCTGGGCCAGGGCCGGCGTCGCCAGCCCCGCCATGGCCGTGCCCGCGGCGCCGAGCCGCAGGAAATCACCGCGCTTCATCGCTTCCCTCCCATCGATGGGAGAAGGTGTGCGACCCGGCGCGGATCGCGTCAAACCGCGCGGGTCAGTCCTTGCCGCCCGAATCCTGGTCCGGCGCCGGCGCCGAGTTGAGCTGGATGTAGCGCTCGATCCCGATCAGCCGGATCAGGTCGAACTGCCGGTCGAGGAAGTCGACATGCTCCTCCTCGTTGTCGAGGATCTGGCGCATGAGATCGCGGGAGACGTAGTCGCGCACGCTCTCGGCATGGGCGATGCCGTCGCGGAGATCACCCATCGCCTTCTCCTCGAGCTTAAGGTCGGCCTCCAGGATCTCCTGCACGGTCTGGCCGACCAGCACCTGGTTCAGGCGCTGCACGTTGGGCAGGCCGCCGAGGAAGAGGATGCGCTCGATCACCCAGTCGGCGTGGCGCATCTCCTCGATCGATTCCGCGTATTCCTTCTTGCCCAGCAGCGTGACGCCCCAGTGCCGCAACGTGCGGGCGTGCAGGAAGTACTGGTTGATGGCGGTGAGCTCATTGGTGAGCACCGTGTTCAGGTACTCCACCACCTTCGGGTCGCGCAGCATGGGTCGGGCCTCTCCTGTCCGGTCGGATGCCAACGCCGCAGCCTACGGGAGGTTCACGCGGCGGGGCGCGCTTGTTCCGGCCCGGTGCGGATGATGGACAGGATGGTCGCGGTGCAGTTGCCGCACTGCGCCTGGCTGCCGCAGGCGCAGTAGACATCCTTCGGGCGCTTCGCGCCGGCGGCGACGGCCGCGGCGATCTGGCTGTCGGTCAGCCCGTTGCAGAGGCAGATGTACATCGGTCCTCGTCTCGCCCCGCGCTCAGCGCCAGCCCGCGCGCTGCATGATCTGCAGCGCCTGCGGGGCATTGGCATTGGTCCGGTTCGCATCAACGGGTTCCGCCCGGAAGCGGCCCATGGCCTCCAGCGCCGGGTGCAGCGGCGCGTCGGGCACGGCCGGGTATTCCATGTTGCCGAGGGCCACGATCTGCTGCGCCGCGTCGGAGGTGAGGAATTCCAGGAAGCGGATCGCCGCGGCGCGGTTCGGCGCGGTCTTCACCAGGCCGGCGCCGGAGATGTTCACATGCGTGCCGCGGTCGCCCTGCCCCTGGTTCGGGAAGATCACGCCGATGCGCTGGAAGAGCGCCTGGTCCTCCGGCTTCTGCGAGGCGCCGATGGCGGCGAGGTAGTAGGTATTGGCGATCGCCAGCTTGCACTGGCCCGCCGGGATGGCGCGGAACTGGTCGCGGTCGCCGCCCTGGGGCGGGCGCGCCAGGTTGGCGACGAAGCCCTTCGCCCAGGCCTCGGTCGCCTCCGGCCCGTCGGCGGCGAGGATCGAGGCGCCGAGGCTGGTGTTGTAGGGGTGCGCGGCGGCTCGGACGCAGATCATGCCGCGGAAGCGCGGGTCCGCGAGGTCCTCGTAGCGCGCGAGGCCCTGCGGCGGGCCGGCCTGCCTGTCGTACATGATGACGCGGGCGCGCTGGGCGATGGCGAACCAGCTGCCGTCCTGCGCGCGCAGCCCTTCCGGGATGCGCTGGGCGATCACCTGCGAGGGCACGGGCGCGAGGATGCCGGCGGCGGAGGCGCGGGCGAGGCGCGCGGCATCGACGGTGATGAAGACGTCGGCCGGGCTGTTGGCGCCCTCGTTCCTGATGCGCTCGATGAGCTGGTCGGCATCGCCCTCGATCAGGCGGACGCGGATGCCGGTGGCCTTGGTGAAGGCGTCGTAGAGCTGCCGGTCGCTATCGTAGTGGCGGGACGAATAGACATGCACCTCCCCCGCCTGCTGCGCCCGGGCAGCGACCGGTACGGCGGCGGGCACGGCGAGGGCGGCGGCGAGAGCGAGGAGGCAACGGCGCGCGAGACGGGCAGGCATGGTCGCGGTGGACTCCGGTCGTCATGTGGTCCGGTTGATAGCGATAATGCGAACCACTCGCAAGTAGGAAGCGGCTGCGAGGCAGTCGCAGCCTGCCGCAGGGGGCAGATGCCCGCCTTGCGCCAGCGCAAGGCGGGGCTTGCGCCGACAAGGAAATTTCTCCTAATGTGCAGCCCGCCCATCGTCGGGGGGCGGCTGCCGATTTTGTCCGGCAGAACGGCGATCCCGTTGATCCCGCTGGATTGTCGCCGATCGATCCGCCAGGGTCCATGGCGGTTGGTCGGGACGGTGGCGCCCCTACCCCGCCGGCAGCGCCCGCAGGAACTTCGACCGCGCCGTCGCCCCCGCCATCAGCAGGTTGTGATCCGACCCGCTCAGCAGGAAGCGCGCACCCATCTTGATGTACGCCGCGGCGTGGGTCTCGTCGTAGACGCCGCCCATGCCCATGGTCTTGCCATGCTTCTTGCAGGCGGCCGCCACGGCCTCGTAGGCGGCGTAGACGTCCTTGTGGCCGATCTGGCCGCTGATCCCCATGGCGGCCGTCAGGTCGGAGGTGCCGATCAGCAGGATGTCGACCCCGGGGACGGAGGCGATGGCGTCGGCGTTCTTTACCGCCTCCGGCGTCTCGATCATGCAGGCGACCAGGATCTCCTTGTTGAGTTCCAACTGCGCCTCGGCGTTCGAGGGCGGCTTCATGCCGTAGGCGAAGGGCGGGCCGCCCCAGGACCGCGTGCCGATCGGCGGGAAGCGGTAGGCGCTGGCGACCTCGCGCGCCTCCTCGACCGTGTCGATATGCGGCACGACGACGCCCATGGCGCCGTTGTCGAGCGCGCGGGTGCCTTCGAAGATCGCGTCACGGCAGACGCGCACGATGGGCGTGATGCCCTGGCCCAGCGCGGCGATCGCGATCTGCGTCGCCTCGTGCACCGACATCGCGCCGTGCTCCATGTCGATGAAGAGCCAGTCGTAGCCGGCGGCCGCGGCCAGCATGCCGACGGCGCTGCCGCGGAGGTGATGCACGCCGAAGCCGAGGGCGAGTTCGCCGGCGGCAAGGCGCTGGCGCGCGAGATTGGGCGCGATGGGCATGGAATTTCTCTCCCCTTGGGTCCGTGTGCGCGGAAGGCCACCACGGGGCGCGGCCGGGGTCAATCCGGGGTCAGGGCAGCGCCAGCAGCCCGAGGATCGCCGCGATCCCGGCCGCGATGCCGGCTCGCATCTTGAAGGCGAGGCGCGCCATCTCCGGATGGAAGGGGCTGCCGGGCGCCGGCGTCGCGGCGCCAGGGTCGATCCCGCTTTCCTTGATATGCATGACCTTCCGCAGCGTATGCACCGCGGTCCACAGGATGCCGACGGTGACGCCGCCGACGAGCAGGATGATCAGCAGGGATTTCCACATGGCACGGCGATCATGACTCCGCGGCGCCGGTTGTCACATACGCCATGAGGTTCTCGAGGCGATCCGCCTCGCTCGCCGGCTTGTCGCGGCGGATGCGGGCGATGCGGGGGAAGCGCAGCGCGACGCCGGATTTGTGGCGCGTGCTGCGCTGCGCCGCGTCGAAGACGACCTCGAAGACCAGGCTCTTCTCGACCTCCCGCACGGGGCCGAAGCGGCCCGTGGTGTTGTTGCGGATCCAGCGGTCGATCCAGGTGAGTTCCTCGTCGGTATAGCCGGAATAGGCCTTGCCGACCGGAACGAGTTCCTCGCCGCCCGCTCCGTCGGGCCGCCAGAGGCCGAAGGTGTAGTCGGAGTAGAAGCTGGACCGCTTGCCGTGCCCGCGTTGCGCATACATCAGCACGGCGTCGATGGAGAGCGGGTCGCGCTTCCCCTTCCACCACATCCCCTTCAGGCGCCCGGCGACATAGGGGCTGTCGGCGCGCTTCAGCATCAACCCCTCGATCGAGGCCGCGCGGGCGCCGTCGCGGATGGTCGAGAGTTGCGGGACGGAGGCGAAGGCGATCTGCGCGGAGAGGTCCATCCTCGGTGGCGCCGCCTCAGCGAACCAGGCCTCCAGCCTGGCGCGGCGCGCATCGAAGGGCAGCGCGCGCAGGTCCTCGCCGCCGTCGAAGAGCATGTCGTAGAGCCTGACGCCCGCGGGGTAGTCGCGCAGCATCTTCGCCGAGACCTGCTTGCGATTAAGGCGCTGCTGCAGGTCGGCGAAAGGCGCCACCTCCGCGTCCCGGATCACCAGAAGCTCGCCGTCGAGCACGGCGTGGAAGCGCATCGCCTCCAGGATCTCGGGGAAAGCGCCGGAGATGTCCTCGCCGCCGCGGCTCCAGATCCGGGCGCCGCCCGGACCGGCGGTGAGCTGCACGCGGATGCCGTCCCACTTCCACTCGGCGCGCCAATCCTCGGGCCGCAGCGCGGCAAGGTCCGCACCCTCCAGCGGATGGGCCAGCATGAGGGGGCGGAACACCGGCGCGTCGCGCGGATCGGGCCGCTCCTCCT
>JAIYAI010000331.1 GCA_027489135.1 Acetobacteraceae bacterium | reverse complement strand
TGCTGCTCGCCGCCCGACAGTTGCCCCGGATAGTGGTCGAGGCGGTGGCCGAGCCCGACCGCGCCCAGCGCCGCCTCCGCCCGGTCGAAGGCATCGCGGCGCCCGGCGAATTCCAGCGGCACGGCGACGTTCTCGAGCGCCGTCATGGTCGGGATCAGGTGGAAGGCCTGGAAGACGATGCCCACGCGCTCCCGCCGGAAGCGGGCCAACGCGTCCTCCCCCATGGCACCGAGGTCGTGCCCGGCGACCCGCAGCGACCCGCCCGTGGGCCGCTCCAGCCCCGCCAGCAGCATCAGCAGCGAGGTCTTGCCGGAGCCCGAGGGGCCGACCAGCCCCACCGCCTCGCCCCGGCGGATATCGAGGTCCACGCCGCGCAGGATGTTGACCTCCCCAGCCGGCCCGGCCACCTTGAAACGCAGGTCCCGGGCCGCGATCAGCGATTCGCCTGGGTCCGCTGCAGCGGCGCTCGCCCCGTGTTGGAGGTGGTCGGTGATGGCATCCATGGCGCCTCGACGGGCTGTCCGGGGTGCTGTTGGACCGGTCCCGTCGGCACCCGATATGGGTGACATGCCTTCAGGAAATCCCGCGCCGGCGAACCCCATGCAGCCGGCGCAGCATGCCCCTCCATATGGCCGTCGCGGGCTGCTGGTGAAGGTAGGGCTTAGTATCGCCCTGTTACCGGCGGGCCGCGCGAAAGCCCAGCCCGCGGTGCCGGTCCGCCTGATGGCGCTGGGGGACAGCCTGACCGCGGGCTACGGGCTGCCGCCGGGCCAGGGCTTCGTGCCGCAATTGCAGCGGGCGCTGGACGCGCGGGGCGGGCGGCCCGTGCGGGTGCTGGATGCCGGCGTCTCCGGCGACACCACGGCGGGCGGCCTGGCGCGGCTCGACTGGGCGCTGGCCGACAAGCCGGACTGCGCCCTCATCGAACTCGGCGGCAATGACGGGCTCAGGGGCCTGCCGCCGGCGCGGTCCTACGCCAACCTCGGGGCCATCCTGGACCGCCTGGCGGCGCGCAACATCCCCGCCCTCCTCGCCGGCATGCTGGCGCCGCCCAACCTCGGGGCCGACTACGGGCGGGAGTTCGCGGAGGTCTTCCACCGCCTCGCCCGCGAACGCCCGGCGCTGGTCTTCTACCCCTTCTTCCTGGAGGGCGTGGCCGGCGAGGCCGCGCTGAACCAGGCCGACCGCATCCACCCCAACGCGCAGGGCGTGGCGGACATCGTCCGCCGCATCCTGCCTGCGGTGGAGGCGCTGCTCGCCAAGGTGCCGCAGGGCACCCAAGGAGGACCCCGGGGATGATCCGTCTCTTCGTCGCCCTCGCTTTGCCGGCCATGGTGAAGGCGCAGCTTGCCCTGCTGGCCGGGGGCGGCATCCCCGGCGCCCGCTGGGTGCCGCCGGAGAACTACCACCTGACGCTGCGCTTCATCGGCGAGGTGGAATCCTGGCGGGCCGAGGAGGTGGACGAGGCGCTGGCGAATATCCGCGCGCCGGGCTTCGAGCTTTCCCTGCGCGGCCTCGGCACCTTCGAGAAGGGCGGGCGGATCAGCGCGCTCTGGGTCGGTGCCGAGAAGAACGAGGGCCTCGCCTTCCTGCAGGCCAAGGTGGAGACCGCGCTGCAGCGCGCGGGGTTCGAGCCGGAGCGGCGGCGCTTCGCCCCGCATGTCACCCTGGCCCGGACCGAACGCGCGGCGCCCGAAAAGCTGATCGCCTATGTCCAGGCGCACAACCTGTTCCGCGCGCCGCCGGTGCCGGTGGAGCACTTCACCCTCTACTCCTCGCATCTCGGGAAGGAGCAGGCGCTCTACGTGCCGGAGGTGGAGTACGAGCTGAACCTGGCGGCGTGATGCGTTGGCGCCACGATGTGGCTTCCGGGTGAAAAGCCGGGTTGCCAGCCCTGGGGGACGGGTCTAGGCGTTGTGGCCGTGCGCAATCCTGCTGCCCTGCTGAGCCGTCTGCTCGCCGCCCTGCTTCTGCTGCAGGTCGCGGTGGCGCCGTCGCTCTGCCTCGCGCGGGCCGGGCAGGCCGCGCAGGGCCTCGTCGAGATCTGCACGGCGGAGGGCATCAAGCTCGTCCACCTCGCGGCTGACGGGTCCGGCGAGACGCCGCAGCATGGCGCGCATGACGGGTTCTGCCCGGTCTGCCATGCCCTGCCCCAGGCCTCGGCGCTCGACGCGCCGGTGCTGCCGGCGCCGGCCTGGACCGTCGCGCGCGTCTCCTGGCACGCCCCCGGCCTGGCCGCGCCGCCGCCGGCGATCCGCGGCCCGCCCAGCGGCTCCCGAGCTCCTCCCAGCCTCCTCTCCTGACGTCCCGTGCGGCAACGCGCGGGGCCGCCCCCGCGCCTGACCGCATGACGTCCCGGGAGAGGACGAAGAACAGTGACCCAGACCAATTCGCGCCCGTGGAGGCGCGCCCGTAGCCTGACCCTTGCCGCTGTCTTGCTGGCCGCCGGTAGCGCCACCGCCCAGACCCCAGCCGAGACCACGACCGCAGCGGCCAACCCCGAGGCAACCGTCCCGCCCACCACCGTCTATGGCCGCGACGACCGCGACCAGGTCGGGCCGCTGCGCGGCTACCAGGCCCTGACCTCCGGGACCGCGACGCGCACCAACACCCCGATCGAGCAGATCCCGCAATCGGTCACCGTGATCCCGCGGCGGCTGTTCGAGGACCAGGGCGCGACGACGCTGGATGAGGCGCTGCGCAATTCCGCCGCGGTCATCCCGGAGAGCCCGCTCTTCCTCAACCAGAACCTCAACACGATCATCCGCGGCTTCCAGGCCGAGATCTACCGCGACGGGTTGCAGAGCTTCGGCGATTTCGGCCTCGCCCAGAGCCTGCTCGGCATCGAGCGGATCGAGATCGTGAAGGGCCCCTCCGGTGCGCTGTTCGGCGGTGGCCTCGGCGGCGGCTTCGGCGGCGTGGTGAACATCATCAGCCAGCGCCCGCTGCCGGCGAACAGCTATGCCGGCGGCGTCACCGGCGGCCCCTATGGCTATGCCAATCCCTGGGCCGACCTGAACCAGGTGGTGGTCGATCCGCGCACCGGCACGACCTACGCCGTCAGGCTGCAGGCCGAGTACCAGCGCGGCCGATCCTACATCGAGAACGTGCTGACCACCGGCTACCAGGTGCTGCCGACCTTCAGCATCACCAATGACCGCACCAATTTCGTGGTGCAGGCCTTCTTCTCCGAGCGCACAGCCAACGACTATCCGGGCCTGCCGCCGGGGGTCAGCGGCGGCAGCCCGCGCATTCCCTTCGACCGCTTCGTCAACGCCAACGGATCAAACGTCCCGCGCACCCAGACCCAGCGCAACGGCTTCCGGGTCAGCCTCGATCAGCGGATCGACGACGTCTTCAGCCTGAAGATGCTGGCCCAGGTCGTGGTCAACAACGTCAACCAGCCCGCGCAGTTCCAGTTCGGCCCGCCCGCGGCGGCTTTCGGCCTGCCGGTCACGCCCACCACCTATTTCCGCTACAATGCCTATCTCGGGCAGGACCTGACCCAGTTCTCGGCCATGCCGATGGTGCAGGCGAATTTCCGCACCGGCCCTGCCGTGCACACGGCGCTTGGCGGGTTCGAGTTCGACCAGACCAGCGACAACGGCTTCATCGCCTTCGCAGACCCGACGCTGTTCGACTTCGCCGCGCCCACGCAGCAAGCCTACACGCGGCCGACCAACGTGCCGGAGACGCGCAACACCTACACCACCGTCGCCGCCTTCCTGCAGGACCAGGTGACGCTGTGGGACCGGCTGCATCTCCTCGGTGCGGTCCGGCTGACCAATATCGGCGTCAACAGCGAGATCCCCGAGACCGGCTTCTCCGGCACCTCGACGACGACCCGGCCCACCGGGCGGGTCGGCGTCGCGTATGACGTGCTGCCGGGGCTGACGCCCTTCATCGGCTGGGGCAACGCGATCCGCGCGCCGAGCGGCTACGGCTATGGCGGCTTCGTCACCGCGCCGAAGCCGGAGGAGAGCCAGCAATTCGAGGTCGGCGTGAAGCTGAACCTGCCCTTCGGCCTCAGCGGCACGGCGGCCTACTACAACATCCAGCGCAACAACGTGGCCTATTTCGACCTCGCCGCCGGCGGCAACAGGCAGATCGGCGAGCAGCAGTCGCGCGGCTTCGACATGAGCCTGCTCTGGCAGCCGACGCCGCAATTCTCCCTGCTCGGCACCTATGCCTACACCATGGCTGAGACCGTCTCGGACAGCATCATCGCGCCGGGCACGCCGCTGCGCCTGGTGCCGCGCAACGCGGGGCGGGTCTGGGCCAATTACCGCCTGCGCGGACTCGACCTGCCGGAATGGGCGCAGGGCTTCTCCTTCGGCGCCGGGCTCAACTCGGTCGCCGGCGCGAATACCTCGGACCAGCCAAACGCCATCCGCACCGCCGGCTACACGATCTTCGACGCGGCCATCAACTACGACTACGGGCCGCTGCGGCTGAACGTCGCGGCGCGCAACATCGGGAACCGCAACTACGTCATCCCCTTCAGCTACCTGAACAACGCGATGGCGCCGGGCGCGCCGGCGGCGGTCTATGCCTCCGCCTCGCTGCGGTTCTGACGCCGATGACCGAGGACCAGACCCGGCGCGCCGCGCTGGCCGCCGCCCTCGCGGGCGTCAGCGCGGCGCGGGCTGCCACCGCGCAGCCGGCCGCGCCCCCCGCGGCCCCGCCCCCCTCCGGGCATGACCACGACATGTCCCGCTTCCACCTGGCCCCGGCAAAGGGGCCGGAGGACATCGCCTTCCTGCTCTACCCCGGCTGCACCGCGCTCGACTTCGTCGGCCCGCACAACATGCTGCGCGGGCTGATGGGGGCCACGGTGAGGCTGGTGGCGAAGACCCGGGATCCGATCGTGACGGATACCGGGCTGACGGTGGTGCCGGACACCGACTTCGCCGGCTGCCCGGACCAGCTCACGCTGATCTGCGTGCCCGGTGGCAGCACCGGCACGCTCGACGCCATGGCCGATGCCGAGACCATGGCCTTCCTCGCCGACCGCGGCCGCCGCGCCACCTGGGCGACGGCGGTCTGCACCGGGTCGCTCCTGCTGGGCGCGGCCGGGCTGCTGCGCGGGTACCGCGCCACCTCGCACTGGATCACCCGCGACCTGCTGCCGATCTTCGGCGCCGTCGCGGTGGACCAGCGCGTCGTCCTAGACCGCGACCGCGCCACCGGCGGCGGCGTGACGGCAGGCATCGATTTCGGCCTGACCATGGTCGCCGCGCTGCGCGACGATGCCTACGCGAAGGCCGTTCAGCTCACCGCCGAATACGACCCCGCGCCGCCCTTCGATGCCGGATCACCGGCCCGGGCGCCGGCCGAGACCACCGACCTGATCACCACCATGTTCGCCGGCTTCGTCGAGCGTGCGCGCGCGGATTGCGCCGCCGCGGCCAAGCGCATGCCGGCCTGAGGAACGCGTCCCATGATGATCCGCACGCCAGGCCTGCGCGCCCTGCTCTACTGCAGCGTCTTCGCCCTGCCCGCCATCGCAAGCGCCCAGACGCCGCCCGCCGCCACCGTCCCCGACACCGTCGTCACCGGGCAGCCCGACCTCGCCCCGAACACCGTGCCCAACAACGCCCAGCGCGAGCAGACGCTGCGCGAGATGCCGGGCAACGTCTCGCTGGTGCCCGCAACGCAGTACCGCGACCGCCCCGCGGTCACCACGCTGCAGCAGGCGCTGGAATACACGCCCGGCGTCTGGGCCGCGACGAAGTGGGGCGAGGACAGCCGGCTTTCGATCCGCGGCTCCGGCCTCGCGCGCAATTTCCACCTGCGCGGGGTGACGCTCTACATGGACGGCATCCCGGTCAACCAGGCCGATGGCAGCGGCGACTTCCAGGAACTGGATCCGCTCACCGCCTATCGCATCGAGGTGCTGCGCGGCGGCAACGCCTTCACCCTCGGTTCCAACACGCTGGGCGGCGCGATCAACTTCGTCTCGCCCACAGGGCGCCTGTCCCCCGGCGCGCTGGTGCGTGGGGAGGCCGGGTCTTTTGCCTTCGCCCGCGGCCAGCTCGCCTACGGTCTCGAGACGTCCCAGGCTGACGCGTGGGGCACCATCACCGCGCTGACGCAGAACGGCTACCGCAACCACAGCGCCGGGCAGAGCCAGCGCTACAACGGCAACGTCGCGCTGCGCTGGGGTCCGGACAACATGGCGGAGACGCGACTCTACGCGGCCTACGCCAATATCTACCAGCAGATCCCGGGCACGGTGACGCGCGAGCAGGCGCTGACCAATCCGCGCGCTGCCGTGCCGATCAACGTGATCAACAACTGGCAGCGCAACATCCGCAGCTTCCGCATGGGCACCATCACCGCCATGCGGCCGACGTCCGGCGTGCTGCTGGAACTGGGCGGCAGCATCGTCGACCGCGACCTGAACCACCCGATCTTCCAGGTGATCGACAACGAGACGCTGGACGTCACCGCCTTCGGCCGCGCCACGCTGGAAGGCCGGATCGCCGGCATGCCGCATTGGACGGTGCTGGGCTGGAATTTCGCGCAAGGGTCGGTGCGCAACCGCCGCTATCTGAACAATGGCGGGTTCTCCGGCGCGCAGACCTACGGCACCAACGACCAGGCGCGGAATTTCAACGCCTATTGGCAGACCAACCTGACGGTCGCGCCGAACTGGCAGGTGATCGGCGGGCTGCAGCTCGGCCAAGCCTATCGCTCGGCCTTCGACACCTTCAACCCGGCCGGCTCGCCGAACAACACCTCGGGCAGCGGCAATTGGCAATGGGTGAACCCGCGCATCGGCGTGATCTGGCAGGCGCTGACCCAGGCCCAGGTCTTCGCCAACCTCTCCTGGAGTACCGAGCCGCCGACGCTGTCGGACCTGATCCCGCTGGTGCCGGTCGGCGGCGGTTTCGAGAACCTCAACGCCCAGCGCGCCGCGACCTTCGAGATCGGCACGCGCGGCACGCAGGGTCCGCTGGACTGGGAGGTGGCCTTCTTCCGCAGCCGACTGAAGGACGAGATCCAGCAGTTCATCTTCGCCAACGGCCAGAGCTTCGCACTGAACGCCGACCGCACGCTGCACACCGGCGTGGAGGCAGGGCTGGTCTGGCGCATCGCCAAGGATACCTTCGCCGAGGGCGACCTGTTCCAGCTCCGGCAGGCCTATACCTATAGCTGGTACCGCTTCGACAACGACCCGATCTTCGGCAACAACCAGCTGCCCGGCATGCCGCGCAACCTCTACAACGCGGAACTCCGCTACCAGCACCCGAGCGGCTTCTGGATCGCGCCCAACATCAACTGGTCGCCGACCTCGTACTTCGTCGACAACGCCAATACCCAGAAGACGGACAGCTACATCCTGGTCGGTCTGCGCGGCGGCGTGCAGTTGGAGAACGGCTTCTCCGCCTTCGTCGAGGCGCGGAACCTGGGCAATACCCGCTACATCGCCTCCGCCAATATCGTGCCCGTCGCGACGCCGAGCTCGGCGATCTACGAACCCGGCATCGGCCGCGCCGTCTATGGCGGCATCCAGTACCGCTTCTGAGGAAGGGAAAGACGATGACCCGCAACGCCATCCTCGGCGCGACGCTGCTCGGCCTGGCGGCCGCGCCGGCGGCCGCCCATGTCACCATCGACCCGCCGCAGGCGGTGGCGGGCAGCTACCTCCGCGCCGCCTTCCGCGTGCCGCATGGCTGCGGCAGCGCCGCGACGCAGCGGGTGGTGGTGACGCTGCCCGAAGGCGTGCTGATGGCCCGCCCCATGCCGAAGCCGGGCTGGACGCTGCGCGTCACGGAAGCGCCGCTGGCCACCCCGATCGACAACGGCCATGGCGGCCAGGTGACGAAGCGCGTCGCCGAGGTCGCATGGGAAGGCGGCAACCTGCCCGACGCCTTCTACGACGAGTTCGTGATCATGCTGCGCCTGCCGGCGACGCCGAACGAGACGCTCTGGGTGCCCGCCGTGCAGCACTGCGAGGGTGGCGCGACCGCCGCCTGGACGCAGATCCCCGAGGCCGGGCGCCGGATCAGCGACTACCGCTACCCGGCACCGTCGTTGCGGCTGCTGCCGCCGCGCACGCCGCGCGAGGGGGGCAACTGAGATGCGGACCCTCATCCTCGCCGCCGCCCTGCTGCTCGCACCGCCGCTGGCGCGCGCCTGCGACACGGATGCGATGAACGCGGAACTCACCCGCGTCTGCCGCGCCGCGCTCGACCCCGTGCTCGGCTGGCTCGACGGCATCGCCGTGCCGGACGGTGAGCAGGGCCGCATCACCGCCGCCCGCGCCGCGGCCGAGGAGGCCTGCGACAC
>JAIYAI010000298.1 GCA_027489135.1 Acetobacteraceae bacterium | reverse complement strand
TCGAGGTCGAGGGGATGTTCGAGATCGCCTGACGCGGGGAAATGCCCGGTGCCGGCGGTTGCGCCGGCCCGCGGCGCTCCGACATGATGGGCCGATGCCCGACACCGGCCCCACCCTCTCCCTGACGCTGCACCGCGCGATCGCGGAGATCCCGGAGGCGGACTGGGACGCCTGCGCCGGCCCCGACAATCCCTTCGTCTGCCACGCCTTCCTGCACGCGCTGGAGGAAAGCGGCAGCGCCACCGCGCGCACGGGCTGGATGCCGCAGCACGCGGCGCTGCGGGACGAAGCCGGCACGCTGCTGGCCTGCGCGCCGATGTATGCGAAGTCGCACAGCCAGGGCGAATACGTCTTCGACTATGGCTGGGCCAATGCCTTCGAGCGCGCCGGCGGCGACTACTACCCCAAGCTGCAGGTCTGCGCGCCCTTCAGCCCCGTCCCCGGGCCGCGGCTGCTGATCCGCCCCGGCAGCGGGCTGGATGTGGGCAGCGTCGGCCGGGCCCTGGCGCAGGCCTGCGGCGAGCTCAACCTCTCCTCCGTCCACATCACCTTCTGCCAGGAGGAGGAGTGGGACGCGCTGGGCGAGGTGGGCTGGCTCCGGCGCCTCGGCACGCAGTTCCACTGGCACAACAAGGGCTATGCCAGCTTCGAGGATTTCCTTGGCGCCCTCTCCTCCCGCAAGCGCAAGGCGCTGCGCAAGGAACGGCGCGAGGCGGCGGAATCAGGCTTCGCGCTGAAGACGCTGCGTGGGCATGAGATCACCGCGAAGCACTGGACCGCCTTCCACCGCTTCTACAAATCGACCACCGACAAGAAATGGGGCCGCAGCGCCTACCTCTCGCGCGAGTTCTGGCCGCTGCTCGGCGAACGCCTCGGCGACCGCGTGGTGCTGATGGTCGCGGAGCGGGATGGCGAACCGGTCGCCGGCGCGCTGAACCTGCTGGGCACCGAGGCGCTCTACGGCCGCAACTGGGGTGCGATCGTCGACGCGCCCTTCCTGCATTTCGAGCTCTGCTACTACCGCGCCATCGACTTCGCCATCGAGCACAAGCTGCCGCGCGTCGAGGCCGGCGCGCAGGGCGAGCACAAGATCCAGCGCGGATACCTCCCCTCCCCCACCTATTCCGCGCACTGGATCGCGCATGGCGGTCTGCGCCGGGCGGTGGCGGATTTCCTGGAGCAGGAACGGCCGGCGATGCAGCGGGAGATGGACGCGCTGGCCGAGGCCTCGCCGTTCCGGAAGGACGGCGAGGCGTAGCGCCTGTTCTCGACGTCCAGGAAGCCGGCATGCTTCCATGCCACAGCGACCCCGATGCGGGTGGCGCTGGCCAGTTCGACGCATGTCAGGAGGGGGTCCGACGATGGTGGTCTATGTGAAGGACACCAACCTGCTCGACGACACGGCCGGGAGCACGCTCCTGTCCCTCGGTACCGGCGACGCGCTGTTCGTGCTGCGCTCCGTCGCGGTCATGCAGACCAACCTCGGCAAGGCGGTCCAGCTCAACGGCTTCGGCATCAACATCTTCATCGAAGGATCGGTCAGCGGCGGCCTGCATGCCATCGCTGACGATCTCGCGCTCCAGACCAACAACTATGTTCATATCGCGGCGACGGGCTTTGTCGCCTCGGTCGCGTCAACGGCCATCGCCCTCACGGGCCTTGGCGCCAGGGTTGACAACACCGGGACGATCGCCTCGCCTGTCATCGGCGTGTCGTTCGCCGGCGCGAAATCGAGCCTGGTCAATACGGGCACCGTTTCCGGCAATCAGACGGCCGTCCAGGCCTTCGGGACCGAAGGGCGGATCGACAACAGCGGCGTGATCAGCGGGGGAGGCGCCGGCATAGGCCTGTTCGGCTCCGGCAGCGCTCTCATCAACAGCGGCACGATCACCGGCGTCTACGGCGCCTATGTCGGCGCAGACAATGTCGATATTGCCAATACGGCGACGGGCCGTGTGACCAGCAGCGGCGGCACGAGCGACACGGCAGCTGCGGTTGCCGTCACCTCTGCCGCGAGCTTCCACCTGCACAACGCCGGGCTCCTGGAAGGGCTGGGCGTCTCCGCCCTGCGGATCGCCGCGCGGTTTACCGGTGTGCCCGACGCCACGAGCACGGTCGCAACCGTGATCAACGACGGGACGATCAGCGCGACCGAGGGTCCGGCCATTCTGCTGCTGGCCAGCAGCGCTGGCGACCAGGTCGGATTGAACCTCGTCAATACCGGCAAGATCATCGGCGACGTCACCCTGGTCGGCGGTGCCGACCGCTATGACGGCGAGGGCGGTCGCCTCCTCGGGGTGCTTTCCGCCGGGGCGGGCGACGACACGCTGGCGGGCGGCACCGGCCGCGAGACGCTGCGTGGCGAGTCCGGCAACGACTCCCTTGAAGGCGGCGATGGCCGCGACAGTGTCGACGGCGGGACGGAGAACGACACGATCGAGGGCGGCGCGGGCGCCGATACCCTCGCCGGCGGCCTCGGCCTCGACACCCTGGTCTACACCGGGTCCGCTGCCGGCGTGATCATCGACCTCGACAGCGGCGAGGCCGCCGGCGGCGAGGCCACGGGCGACACCGTCAGCGGTTTCGAACGCGTCCTCGGAAGCCATTTCAACGATGATCTCGCGGGCGCCGCGACCAGCGACACTCTTGACGGCGCGGCGGGGAACGACCTGCTCGCCGGCGCCGGCGGCGCGGACCAGCTGAGTGGCCGGCGCGGAGAGGATACGCTGATCGGCGGCGGCGGCGCCGATACCCTCTCCGGCGGCGGCGGCGCCGACCTCTTCCTGTACCTGGCACTCGGCGACACCGGCACCAGCAACAACGGCCGCCACCGCATCACCGACTTCAACGCGCAGGACGGCGACCGCATCTCCCTCGCCGCCATCGACGCCAACGATACGGCCGCTGGCGACCAGGCCTTCGTCTTCATCGGCACGGCCGCCTTCACCGGTGCCGGCCAGCTTCGCTACGTGCCGGGGACGACGACGCTGATCGAGGGCAATGTCTCGACCGCCGACGTGACGGCGGATTTCCGCATCGTCCTATCCAGCAGCGTCACCCTGACCGGGTCTGAGTTCCTGCTGTAG
>JAIYAI010000499.1 GCA_027489135.1 Acetobacteraceae bacterium | reverse complement strand
CTGGCCCTGGCGCGCCGTGCCCGTGATCGTCACCGCGCCCGTGGGGGCGTCGTTGACGTTCCCAACCGTGGCAGTGGCGGCACTCGCTCGGCTCTCCGCGGTGCCCTGGCCATCCGTGTATCTGGCGCGGACAACGATGGCCTTGCCGACATCGGCCTGAGTGAGGGTGTAACTCGAACCGGTGGCGCCGGTGATGGCGCGGCCGTTGGCCAGCCACTGGTAGCTCAGCGCCCCCATGCCGTCCGCATCGGTGAGCGTGCTGGCTGCGGTCAGCGTCTCGCCCTGCATGGCAGTACCGGTGATCGTCACCGTGCCCTTCGGGACGTCGTTCACGTTCGCAACACGAGTGGTGGCGCTGCTCGTGACGCCTTCAGGCGTGCCCTGCCGGTCGGTGTAGCTGGCGCGGACGGCGATGGCCTTGCCGACATCGGCCTGGGTGAGCGTGTAGCGATTGGCCGTGGCGCCGGCGATGATCTCGCCATCGGCAAGCCATTGGTAGCTCACCGCCCCCATGCCGTCCGCATCGGCCAGCGTGTGGCTCACCGCGAGGATCTGGCCCTGGCGCGCCGTGCCCGTGATCGTCACCGCGCCCGTGGGGACATCGTTGACGTTCCCGACTGCGGCGGTGGCGGTGCTGGCTCGGCTTTCCGCGGTGCCTTGGCCATCCGTGTAGCTGGCGCGGACAACGATGGCCTTGCTGACATCGGCCTGAGTGAGGGTGTAACTCGAACCGGTGGCGCCGGTGATGGCGCGGCCGTTGGCCAGCCACTGGTAGCTCAGCGTCCCCATGCCGTCCGCATCGGTGAGCGTGCTGGCTGCGGTCAGCGTCTCGCCCTGCATGGCAGTACCGGTGATCGTCACCGTGCCCCTCGGGACGTCGTTCACGTTCGCAACACGAGTGGTGGCGCTGCTCGTGACGCCTTCAGGCGTGCCCTGCTGGTCGGTGTAGCTGGCGCGGACGGCGATGGCCTTGCCGACATCGGCCTGGGCGAGCGTGTAGCGATTGGCCGTGGCGCCGGCGATGATCTCGCCATCGGCAAGCCATTGGTAGCTCACCGCCCCCATGCCATCCGCATCGGCCAGCGTATTGCTCACCACCAGGATCTGCCCCTGGCGCGCCATGCCCGCGATCGTCACCGCGCCCGTGGGGGCATTGTTTGCTTCGACCATGAATGGCTTCTCCCAAGCCCCGATAACTATCACGCACACTACCGATGACCGCAGGCAGGCAATTTGATTCAATCAAAACCTCTCTCAAGAAGAGTCTATTTATAATATCTTAAATACAAAGAAGACTGGTGCTTATAGAAGGCAATTATAAAAGTAAAAAGTGCCGACACGCGCAAATTCCCCGTATTTTATTCTGCCTTGCTTTTTCACGTGCTATCTTGCCACGCGTCGCAAAACAGTCGAGTAGGCATGGTGCCCAGAATGGGGATCGCGACCACTCATGCCGGTTAGAATGCAAGCATTGGATGACACGATGAACCGTAACCACGAACGCCCCCAAGCCGGCACTGCGTTCGACGCACATCAATACGAAGTTGATTTCATCGGCATGTATTTGAACAATTTTGTAGAGTTTCATCTATCATGGACGATTTTTTTCGTCGGTCACCTCTCCCGTGTTCGGCGGCACTTTGACGATCTCGAAGACGCGCTGTTGCTGAGCGCATTCGGGTTGCACCCGCTGATCGAGACCGCCAGGTCATCGCCACAGGCAGGCAGCAACACGGAGACGCACTACGACGCGATCATGCCGGCCTTTGCGCCAACCAATGCCGTACGGCTGAGCGACCTCACGGGAATCCCGCGCGAGACGGTGCGTCGGAAACTTACTAGGTTTCGGCAGAAGGGCTGGATCGTGCAGGACGCGCAGGGAGGCTGGGTGCTGAAACTTGGCCGCGAAGGACGTGCATCAGTCGCGCAACACTTCAAGGAACTAAACGCCGAATTCCTGCAGGACCTTGCCAAGTTGATGTCGCGCTTCGAAAACGAACGGCATCGATTGACGATGGCAAAACGCCAGGAACGTGACGCTGCGTCGCCATCTTGTTGCTAGGCTCAGAGCCTGACTCAAAAGCCTACCCTCTGGCCAGTCGACGGATGGCGAGTCGGATGGCAGCCTGATTTGGGTCCGAATCCGGATGGTGGGCCATGAGCGGTTTGACGATGGCACGATGGACGTCAGGGATACCTCGTGGACGTCACGGCCGAGCGAGAGGCACAGGCTCGCGCGTTAACCTCTGCGCGCCTCGCATCGCTGGGCGAGATGGCCGCCGGGCTGGCGCATGAGTTGCGGCAGCCGCTGGCGGTGACCGCCCTCACAGGCGAAAATGCAGAGCTTCTGTTAGAAGCAGCAGATCTCGAGAGCGCAAAGGCACGCCTCAGGCGCATCGCTCAGCAGATGGTGCGGGCCGGCCGGGTGATCGATCACCTGCGCCTCTTCTCCCGCGGGCCGGAAGCGCAGATCCGACCTGGACCGGTGCGGCTCGATGAGGTGACGGAGGGCGTGCGCGCCCGGATCGATGGCGCGCTGCGCGACAGCAACATCGTGCTGGACGTTGACCTCGGTGCGCGGCCGCCCTGCGTGATGGGCGACATCGTGGCCCTGGAGCAAGTGCTGGTGAACCTGCTCTCCAACGCCCGTGATGCGCTTGCCGCCCTTCCACCCCAGGCAGCGCGTCGAGTGCGCATATCAGCCATGCCGCAGCCGGACGGGAGGATAGCGTTGACCGTCGCCGACAACGGAGGAGGAATCCCATCCGAGGTTCTGCCCCGGCTCTTCGAGCCCTTCGTCACGACAAAGGGACCCGATACGGGGACCGGCCTCGGGCTCTCCATCTGTCACGGGTTGGTGACAAGCATGGGAGGCACCATCGAAGCCGCGAATGGATCAGAGGGGGCGGTGTTCACGATCACTCTGAGCAGCGCCACCGCACCGCCGTCCCAGGAGCCGGACACAGTGGCAGCGAACGGCGCGCGGTGAGTGAGGCGGTGACACCAGAAGTGCTCTGGAACAGTTCGCGCTTTGGCGCCGTCTGCCAATGTCCCTCGGCGCCTTCGACGGCCAGCCCATCGGCATCCAGGTCTGCCGGCTCGCGCCGCTGGGCGAGAGCGGCATCGCGCACGGCGTGCTGTCCTGGGTCAGGCCACCGTACCGTCGCCGCGGCGTCTTTGCCGCCATCCAGGTGGCCGTGGATGCAGGTCTGCTGGCCCAGGGCCTCACCGCCATCCGATCCTGCGTGGTGGCCGGGC
This sequence comes from Acetobacteraceae bacterium, assembly GCA_027489135.1. GTDB lineage: Bacteria > Pseudomonadota > Alphaproteobacteria > Acetobacterales > Acetobacteraceae > JAIEOP01. Next base: position 10,924 of record JAIYAI010000499.1, on the reverse strand, counting down.
CCGATGCTGACGCCATGGCCGCGGCGATCGTCGCGCGAGGCGGGGTGAAGGTGGGGGAGCGAGGACATCAAGGAGAGTTCCTGCGGCCGCCGCACAGCGGATAGCGCTCGAGGCGATCATCGCGCTGGGGCGCGGCCGCACAGGAACAAATATCTGATATTTGTAGAGTTTTTTCTGATTACAGAATTTGATATTGTTGCCCGCAGCGGCACCCGTCAGCCTCGCCAAATCACGTTTTCGTAGGGCGCCGACATGCTGTCATGCACCTCTAATGCTGCTCAGTTGGGTCACCATTATAGCTGCGGCTGTGCTCTCTCGGCTCGTGCCCTTGGCAGGCGAGGGATACTCGCTGCCGCTGGCACACTCCTCGGCACTTCAGTGTTTGGGCGGCGAGTGGCGGCGGCGAGCGGTGATTACGAGGCGATGCTGGTTAACTGCATCGATCCGCGGTTCACCACGAATAGCCTCCAGTACATGACCGCCAACGGCATGCGCGATCGCTACAGCCAGTTCGTGATCGCGGGCGGTCCTATCGGCGCAGTGAACGCGCGGTTCGCGGCATGGCACGCCGTGTTCTGGGACAACCTAGACATTACGGTACAGTTACACAATATCAAGCGCGTAGTGGCCATGACCCACAGGGACTGTGGCGCCGCGAAGCTCGCCTTCGGAGACGCAGCTGTTGCGACGCGAACGGCTGAGACCGCGGCGCATGCTGAAGCACTCCGCATTTTTGCAGCGGAAGTGAAACGCAGGAAGCCTGCGCTCGTGGTAGTGGCAGGGATCATGGACCTGACTGGGAATGTTGACGCCGTAAGCTGAGAGGCCGGCTAGAAGCTCATTTTGAGCGCCCAAATCGGCGTAAGGGGAGCATGACTGAAGGCGGTGTACGAGAAGCCCCAGTCTGACGCGACGGAGGCTTCGAAGTCCTTCGCAAGGCGGCGGTTTCAGCCAATCCCCGCGAAGAAGCCCCGAACCACCCATCGGTGCGCATGGAGGACGAAGCCTACCTGCCCCTTCGGTTTGCACGCGATCTCGATGCCGATGGGGCTGCTTGCCGCAACGCGCTCGGCCGCTTGGTGCGCATGGGCGAAGCGCGGACGGCATGCTCACGGTCTCCGCTGCCGCGCTCGACGCCATCCTGCTCGGCGCCGTGCACGACCTCGCCGCGGAAGTGGCGGCGCTGCGCGAGCGGCTGGCGCGGCTGGAGCGCCGCCGCCGTGCCTGATGTCGAGGCCACCTACACCAGCGCCGCCGGCAAGGGTGGCACGCCGCCCGCCGCCCGCACCACCGAGGCGCTCCATGCCTGGTGCACCGCCCGCGGCGGCAGCCCGGCCCGCACCGCCCAGGCCGTCGCCGACTTCATCGCCGCCTACAGCGCCGGTTACCAGCAATGGACCAGCCCGGGCACCACCAGCTTTACCGTCCCCGCCTATGCCAGCCTCTCCGCCACCGTCGTCGGCGCGGGCGGCGGCGGTGGCGGCATCGTCGGCAATGGCGGCACCGGCAGGTCCAGCGCCTTCGGCGGCTCGGTGTCCGCCGCGGGCGGCGGCGGCGGAGTGGCCGCCACCGGCGGCGGGGCCAATGGCGCGGCCGGGGGCGGCTCCGGCGGCGACACCAACACCACCGGCGGCGGCGCACCGGGCGGCGTCGGCGCCTGGATCCGATATCTCCGGCACCGGAAGGCGATCTTCATCACGCTGTGCGGGGACAAGCCGGTCGCATCGTACACGCGCGAGGATCTGCAGACGTTCGTCAACGAGGTCCGCTACCGCGGCAACGACTACTCGGTGCCGACCGCCCACGGGTTCCAGGCGTTGGTGGTGAAGGGCTTCGTCGACGCTGTGGTGATCCTGTGCGACGGCGCGCCGATTGCCCGCCACGCCCGCTCCTACGGCCATGGCGAGTTCGTCTACGACCCGCTGCACTACCTGGCGCTGCTCGAGACCAAGCCGGGCGCGCTGGACCAGGCAGCGGCGCTGCAGGGCTGGGCCTTGCCGCCGGCGTTCCAGCACCTGCGCCACCTACTGGAGGCACGCATGGGCAACCGCGGCAAGCGGGAGTTCATCCAGGTGCTGCGGCTGCTGGAGATCGCCGCCAAGGAAGTGGTGGCCGCGGCGGTGTCCGATGCCATCCATCTCGGCGCCATCGGGTTTGACGCGGTCCGGCAGATCGTCCTGGCTCGGATCGAGCGGCGCCCTGCCAGGCTCGACCTGACCGCCTACCCGTATCTGCCAGGCACCAACGTGCGCATGACGCGCGCCGCCGACTACGCCGCGCTGCTGCAGGAGCAGGCGGCATGACCGTGGCCGAGAGCATGCCGCATGGCACGAGCCAGGGGACGCCGCAGGTCCTGCTGGCGCATCACCTCAAGCAGCTTCGGCTGCCGACGGTGCTGCGCGAATACGACAAGGTAGCGCGCGAATGCGCCCGCGACGGCGTCGACCATCCCCGCTACCTGCTGCGGCTGCTCGAGCTGGAGTTGATCGACCGAGAGCGGCGCCTGGTCGAGCGTCGGATCCGCCAGGCGCGGTTCCCGGCGACCAAGAGCCTGGACAGCTTCGTGTTCACCGCCATTCCCAGCCTCAACAAGATGCTGGTCCTGGAGCTGGCGCGCTGCGAGTACATCCTGCGGCGCGAGAACATCATCGCGCTCGGCAACAGCGGCACCGGCAAGAGCCATGTCGCGCTCGGCCTCGGCCTGGCCGCGTGCCAGCGGGGGTTCAGCGTCGTGTTCACCACGGCGGCGCAGCTGGTGCACCAGCTGATGGAGGCCCGTGACGAGAAGCGTCTGCTCAGGCTGCAGCGGGAGCTGCAGGCGGCGAAGCTGCTGATCATCGACGAGCTCGGCTACGTGCCGCTGTCGCCGACCGGGGCGGAGCTGCTGTTCGAGGTGTTCAGCCAGCGCTACGAGCACCGCTCCACCATCGTCACCTCGAACCTGCCGTTCGAGGAATGGACAGCGGTGCTCGGCTCGGAGCGCCTCACCGGCGCCCTGCTCGACCGGCTCACCCATCATGTCCATATCCTGACCATGAATGGCGTGAGCTACCGCCTGGCGCAGTCCACCGCCCGGCGACGCCAGTCGAAGAAGGCAGCGCCAGGTGACGCCGCTGCAGACGGACATACCGACCAGGACACCGGCGAGATCCTGCCCGGCTGACCATCAAGGGAACCAGCCGCAGACCTGTCCGGCCCCCGATCGGGGGCCGGACAGGTCTGATGCCCAACGTGCCGCCAGTGGCCTTGTTTTACGCCGCCACGCTGGCCTGGTTTTGCTCCGCCGTTGACACGGCTCCCAATCCGGCAAACGGGTGCGCTACCCAGGAGGCCCGCAGGCTGCCGTCCGCGAGCAAATGGTAGGCCATCTGCGACAGACAGGAGGCTGGTCGGTTTGGGTCATGCGGCCAAGGGAAGGGTCCCCTTGGCGGCATAGTAGCGTGCCTCGGCTTCGGCCGGCGGCACATAGCCGATCGGCTCAGGGAGGCGCTGATGGTTGAATCAGTCGACCCATTCGAGCGTGGCGAACTCCACGGGGTCGATGCCGCGCCAGGGTCCGCTCCGCCAGATCACCTCGGCCTTGAACAGGCCAATGATCATCTCTGCCAGGGCGTTGTCGTAACTGTCGCCGACGCTGCCTACGGAAGGCGCGATGCCGGCGTCGGCCAGCCGCTCGGTGTAGCGGATGGAGACATATTGGGTGGATTCAATTGGTTGTCGCAACACCGTGGTGGAGGGGTGGGTGCGATGGCGGGTCGGCGGCGTTCGGATCGGGCTTTGCGAGACAAACTGAGGTCGCCGGGGCGGCCGACTGTGGCGCGGCAGGAGGATCGGCGTCGGTTCTGGGCATTCATCGCTGCTGGCAAGACGAGCGAGGACGCGGCGATGGAGGTCGGGGTAGGCTAGAGCTTACCTCCAAATCTCTACGTTTATCGCCTGGGGCGAGGCAGTGCGAGCGCGCTAACGAGGCGCAGACAGGCGTGGTCGCCTTGCTTGTCTGCGGCGCACGGTCGAGCCGGGTGAAGCCGCAGGAAGGCGCCGCAAGGGAGGCGGAGGGGGCATCGACCTTTGGCGACGAAGCGCCGGAATATGCTGGCAAATAAATCAATGAACAGAAGGACACGCGAAACGTGCCAAATCAAAAGGATCTGCGCCTGTGTATGAAGAAATCGTAAGAAATGCGAATGTCGCCGGCGCAGTTAAGCGCCTCGATATTCATTTTCAGCAATTGGGCACCCATCCCTTCCAGTTTGATTTCCTGCAAAGAGAAGAAAGAAGAAAGATAGTCAAGCAGCTAAAGTATTTTATATGTTCACAGGAGATGGTGGGTATATCGCCGTTGGAGCGTGCTGCATGGAGAGATGCGGCTGTAGCTTTCTTGGCATATATTGAACTGCAGCGAGCAGGAAAAAATGAGCATGCAGAAGGGATTCGTCAAGTTCTCGCTGACGTCATAGCTTCAGATAACCAGCTACCGCGGACTTACGAGCCGAAGACGCCTTGCGTCGCGTGATGGGGGCGCGCGCCAGTTGGCGCAGCTGAGGGCAAGTCAGCCGTCAGCATCCCAGCCCAGCCCAGCCCAGCCCAGCCATGCCGCCTACGGTGATCATCACGTTCATGCAGGCAGCCATCGCCGCGACTAAGCGCAAGGTAGGGGAGGCGCGAAGGACTGGGTATGCGCGAAAGCGCGCATCTCCCATGCTTAAAGGCTCGCAGAAGCGACTTCTTCTGCGGCTCGCGCCGGTGAAGACGGCGGAGCAGCAGGCGGTGCTGGTGCTGCACCGGACCCGGGATCTCTTGGTCAGCCAGCGCACGGCGCTGGTGACCGCGCTGCGCGGGAACCTGGCCGAGTTCGGCATCGTGGCGCCACAAGGCATGAGCCGCGTCGCGGACCTGCTGGCGGTGCTGCTCGGCGAGGATGAGGCCACGCTGCTGCCGCTGGCGCGGCAGGCATTGCGAGGCTTGGCCGCTGGAATGGGCCGAGATCATCGTGATCTTCGTGCCGATATTTCTGCCGTTGCTGGACGATTTCGGCGTCGACCCACTGTCCTTCGGCGTGCTGATCGCGCTGAATCTGCCGACCAGCTTCCTCTCGCCGCCCGTCGCGATGGCCGCCTTCCACCTGAACGGCGTGGCGCCGGAGAAATGGCTAGCGAGTTCTGGACAGCCCGATAAGTGGATTTCCTGCCTAAGAGCGGCGAAGCTGCCGCGGATGAGGAGCGAGAATGACGAAGCGCACAGCGATGCACGCGCCTCGCTGGGCAGGTACCTGGACTTCTACAACGCTCGCCGGCCGCAATCGAGCCTGGGAGCGCGAACGCCGGAGCAGGCCTATCTCTACCATCTGCCGCAGCAAATGGCAGCATGAGCAAGGCGCTGACGCCGAGGTGCCGCTGCGGTCGGGCTACGCCCGCCCTGCGCGAAACATCGGCGTCGCAAGAACGTGCAAATCAACCGGCAGGAAACCCACTTAGCGGACCCGAAACGCCGTAGCGAGAAACCGAGCCACCTCTCCCGCCACCCTTCGTGGCGTCATTAACGTCGACCATCAAGTCGGCCCGAAGCTCCGAGCCTCAAGCAGAGCAAGCATGCTCAACGCCCGCTCCGGAAGGCGGGCCTCGTCGCCGCGCTACACTGAAGTGCCGACCCGGTCGGGCTACGCCCTCCCCGCGCGACGCCTCAGCAGCGTACGGACGTGGCTATCAACCGGCAGGGAGTCCATTTGTTGGTACTGAAGCACTTCAACGAGAAGCCGAGCCATCTCTCCTTCTCGACGAAAAGCCAAAATCGTCGACGCAAACTCAACTTTATGCCGACCTCCAGATCGTGCTTTGGTCGCAACCTGACCGAGACAAAAGCGAACCTCCGCCGACAGGCGAGAGCCTGTGGACAGCGGGAACCGTGGGAGTGCCTTACGATTCGTTGGCATCGACTAAGGTCCACGGGAGCGCCCTGAATGTGGGCTGTGGACAACCGCAATAGGTATGACCGAAACGAGCGACAATATCCCCGCGACCTGGCCGACGCTGAGCGGTCCCGGGACCGAGCCATCGATCCCGCCCGCCAAGCAGGCCGGCCACAAGCGCCTCTTGATGAGGTGTGAGATGGGGAACGGCGTGATGTACAAAGCCAGCAGGTGGTACCAGTTGTCGGGACTGCCAAAGGATCTGCCGCCGCGGAGCACGGTGAACGACTATTTCTTCCGCGGGGCTTGGGATGGCACGCTGGGACGCATCCATTACGTGCCGTACATCCATTGCTGCGAGCAGACCGACCGCGAGGTCAACCCCACGGCCACGTTTATAGTCAGCCAGAGCGTCAAGGGCGCTGAAAAGAGGGGGCGCGGATCGACCCGCCGGGCGGCGTATGCAAGACGATCAAGGGCAAGAAGCGCCACGTCGTGGTTGACACCAAGAGCCGTCTGATGCGGGCCATCGAGCATTGCACCGACTTACAGAACCGCGACCGCGGGGTGGCGCTGATGCCCACCATGTTCGGGCTCGATCCGTCCCCGCAGAAGCGCGACGCCGACAGCGGGTACCACGGGCCGAGGTTCCAACGGCAGCCGCACCTCGTCTGTCGGCGCGCCGACGTCGACATCGTAAGCGAACAGATTAGGCCAAGTTTGTGATTGTACATGAAATTTCGACCGGAGATCTCATCTCTGGCTGGCTCAATCCCTGGCGCTACCTGGCCAACGATTTTGAGCACACAAAGCGCAACACCGTGCCGATCTACTCGGGGCGTCTATTCGTCTGATGCCACGAAAGCTCTGTCGAAATATTTCTGGTGCCGGATGGGCTCTTGGAATGAATGATACAGTCAACCCTGGTAAAATTACTCTGGAAGCGTCTCAGTCGCCTACGCTGCGGCGCGCTTTGTATGTCGAACTCGGGGATCGCATTCGCCAAATCCGCTCGATGCGCGGCCTTAGGCAATCGGAACTCGCCAGCCGGGCCGGTGTGACGTTCCAGCAGATACAAAAGTACGAGAGAGGCGAGAACCGAGTACCGCTCCTAGCCCTCCTGGACATCGCCGAGGTCCTCCGTGTCGAGCTGCGCGACCTCGTCGAAGGTCTCCCGCATCCAAGTCTCGGTGGCTCCCACCAGCAAGCCAATGGAGCAGTACCGATCGAGGAAAAGATCCAACTGATCGAAGCGTACGCCCAGCTGCCGGACCGGCAAGCACGCCGTGACCTCGTCACATTCGTCGCGTCCCTGGCGAACGCACATCACAGGCGTTAGTGAGCGTCAGCCAGTCACCACGGGCGGCGTCTCGGTCTTGAAGTTTCAGGGCAGGAGTTCGTCGAGGCGGTCGATGGTGTGTCCGCGCGCCAGGCGGTCGATGACGGCGGTGATGTAGGCCTCGGGATCCAGCCCATTCAGCTTGGCGGTCTCGGCGACGGTGTAGATGATGGCCGCGCGCCTGCCGCCCTCGTCGGAGCCCAGGAACAGGAAGTTCTTCCGCGTCAGAGCGATGCCGCGCAGCTGTCGCTCGGACAGGTGGACGCCTCCGGAAAACTCTGGCGTCGGCGTGCTGGGCGTGATTCGGTCCGCTGGAGGGGACAGTAGGCGGGGCGCGGATGTCGGGAAGTCAGCCTGGGTTCTGGGATGTGCAGGATCGGCTGCGGGAGCTCTCTGCGCAGGGCGACCCCTTGGAGAAGCTTGCAGCGACGGTGGATTTCGAGATCTTCCGGGCGGAGCTTTCCGCGGCCCTCGGCGCACGCGACCGCGCGAAGGGCGGGCGGCCCGCCTTCGATCCCGTCCTGAAGTTCCGCATGCTGGTGCTGCAGGCGATGCACGGGCTGTCGCTGGCGCAGACGGAGTATCTGGTGGCCGATCGGCTGAGCTGGATGCGCTTTTGCGGCCTGGGTCCCGGTGATGCGGTGCCCGACGCCAACACGCTGTGGGACTTCCGCGAGGCGCTGATCGCCGCCGGTGCGCTGGAGGCGCTGTTCACCCGGCTCGACCAGGCGATCACGGGTGCGGGCTACCTGCCGATGGCGGGCCAGATCGTGGACGCGACCCTGGTGGCAGCGCCCCGCCAGCGCAACACCGAGGCCGAGAAGGCACGCATCAAGGCTGGCGAGAAGGCGGCGGCGATCTAGCCGGACAAGCCGGCTAAGGCCCGCCAGAAGGACACCGATGCGCGCTGGACGGTGAAGTTCAGCAAGGCGAAACCCGCCGCTGACGGCAAACCGCAGATCGACATCGCCATCCCGACCTTCGGCTACAAGTCGCATATCTCGATTGATCGCCGGCACGGTGTGATCCGCCGCTGTCAATGCTGAGGCTGATTTCCTCAAGAGTGCTGGGTGAAAAATCCCCACTTCGGCTGGTGGCTACGCCACGGCGGTGACCTCCGGGTTGCGCACCTTTGGTGGCCGCCCGCGGCGGCGTGGTTGCGGCTCTGGCGGGTGAACCTGCCGTGCTGCCGAGCTATCCGGCAGCAGGTCGGCATGGCGGCGGAGGCGGTAGCTGGCGCCCTCGATGCGGACGACGATGGCGTGGTGCAGGAGCCGGTCGAGCAGCGCAGTGGCGACGACGGTATCGCCGAACACCTCGCCCCATTCGGCAAAGCCGCGGTTGGAGGTGAGGATCATCGCACCGCGCTCGTAGCGGGCGTTGACGAGCTGAAAGAACAGGTTCCCGCCACCGGCGACGACGGGGAGGTAGCCGATCTCGTCGACGACGAGCAGCTGCGGCCTGCAGAGGAACCGGATGCGCTCGCGGAGCGTCCCCTCGCGCTCGGCCTTGGCGAGCGAGCCGATGAGTTCGGCGAGCGTGGTGAAGTAGACGCTGCGGCCTGCCTGGACGGCCTCGACGGCGAGCGCAATGGCGAGGTGGGTCTTGCCGCAGCCGGGCTGGCCGAGGAAGTGGACGACCTCGTGGCGGTCGATGAAGTCGAGGCCGGCAAGGGTGAGGATGCGGTTGCGGTCGAGCGAGGGCTGGAACGAGAAGTCGAACCCGGTCAGCGTCTTGATGTTGAGCAGCCGACCCATGTTGAGCGCCGCCTTCACCCGGCGTCCCTCGCGCAGGCTGAGCTCCTCGTCGAGCAGCTGGTCGATGGCCTCGAGGGCGGAGATTTCGCCGCGCTCGAGTTGCCGCAGGAGGTGCTCCAGCACCTCGAGAGAGCGCGGCATCCGGAGGCCGACCAGGTGACGGCGAATCCGGTCGAGGGTGGCAGGGGCGGCGGTCATCGCGCCGGCTCCGCGGCGGCAAGGCGCCTTCCGATCGCCTCGTAGATGGCGAGCGACCGGGGTGCGACGCCGGCGGTAGCGACGGGTGCTGGTGACGCCGCCGCGGCGCCTGAGCGGGGCGTGGTGCTGTTGTGCGAAGGTGGCAGGCGGCGATGGCCCTCGGCGATGCGGCGCCGACCGCGGCCCTCCAGAACGGGGTGGGCAGCGACGAGCCGGCCGTCCTCGAGGATGTGGACCTCGGAGGCGGTGACCTGGACCTCGACGGGGCGGCGGCGAGTGCCGTCGGGGACGGAGTAGAGATTGCCGCCGACCGAGACCATGCCCTCGTGCGAGATGCGCCGTTCGAGGCGGAGGACGGCGTTGAACGGCCCGGCCGGCAGGGCCTTGAGGGTGGGCCGCTCCTCGGCGAAGTGCTCGATGACGACCCGCCCCGTGGTGCCGTGCAGGCGGCGGTTGGCGACCTGGTCGAGCCACTGGCTGAACTGAGCGTTCAGGTCCTCGAGGCTCCGGAAGCTCCGGGCGAGGAAGAAGTCCTCGCGGACGTAGCGGAAGGGCCGCTCGACCTTGCCCTTGGTCTTTGCCCTGTAGGGGCGGCAGGCCCGCGGCACGAAGCCGTAGTGGGCGGCGAGTGCCAGCAGCTTGTCGTTGTAGACGATGCCGCGCCCGTCGACCTCGCCAAGGACCGCGGTGCGCATGCGGTCGTAGAGGATGACCTCCGGCACGCCGCCGATCGCCTCGAAGGCGGCGACGTGGCAGCGCAGCACGGTGGCGAGGTCCTGCTGGGCGACGAAGCGGGCCCACATCATCCGGCTGTGGCCGAGCACGAGGGAGAACAGCCAGACGATCCGCTCGGCGCCGGGCTCATCCTCGAAGCGGACCCTGAAGTGGGCGAAGTCGACCTGCGCCTGGCGGCCCGGCGGGGTCTCGAAGCGGCGCTCGAAGGGCGGCTCCACCGGCGGGCGGACGATGCGGAGGAAGTCGGTCACCGTGGAATAGCCGCCGGTGAAGCCCAGTTCCCGGACCTCCCGCCACAGCCGCCGGCCGGTCAGGTCAGGGAAGCGCTCGACCCGCTCCCGCAGGAAGGCCTCGAAGGGCGCCAGCGGCGAGGGCGCGGGCGGCCGGGGTGTGTAGGCCGGCGGCTCCAGTCCGCGCTCGATGTATTTGCGAATGGTCTTTCGGTCGTGGCCGGTGCGCCGCGCGATGGCCGAGACGGTCAGTCCCTGCCGGTGGAGATCCAGGATCATGACGAGCTCCCCAAGGGTGACCACCGGCTGCTCCCATCATGCCGGTCGGCATCCTCGGGCATCGCCGGCGCCGCCCGCGCCCGGGGGCTCGCCCCCGGGCGCGGGCAGTCGCGCTGGACTGGGGAATTCTCAGCCAGCACGTCCGGGGAGATTTCATCCAGCAGCTACACCGCCGCGGCAAGACCACCGACGCCGCCGCCCATGACGGGGCGCGGCTGCGCGAAGGTCTGATTGATCCGAACAACACCGCCTCCGATGTCTGGGCCGACACCGCATATCAGTCGGCGGAGAACGAGCGGTATCTGGCCGGCATCGGCCGCGTCAGCCGCATCCATCGACGCAAGCCGCGAGGCCGGTCGATGCCGCGGCACTATGCGAGGGCGAACGCGGCCAAATCCGCGGTGCGCGCCCATGTCGAGCATCCCTTCGCGCATCAGAAGGGGATCATGGGGCTGGTGATCCGCACCATCGGCCTCGCCCG
>JAIYAI010000707.1 GCA_027489135.1 Acetobacteraceae bacterium | reverse complement strand
TCCGCCACTGCTTCGCCGCCCTGTCGGACAGCGCCGGCTGGACGGTACTGGAACCGCTCTCGGGTCGGCTGGTCGTCGCCCGGCTCGACCTGCCGGCGGGCTTCGACCTGCCGCGCTTCTACCGGCGCGCCGGGCTTGCCGTGCTTGGCCCCTTCCCCCCGGCGCCGCCACGCCCAAGCCTCTGGCCGGCCCTGCTGCCGATGACCTGCGTCGGCCTCTGCCGCGCGGTGCTGGGACCCGGCGCGCCGTGGGCACTGACACCGTTCGGCCTGTTCCGCATGCTATCGAACAGGACTTAGGATTTTTTTCTTGACTGCGCGCTGAAACTCCCCTACATCCGTCCCTGCCAAGGGGCGCAGTGCGCCCGGCGGCATCTCCCTCCCGATCCTGTCTCCTGCGCGGGCTCGCCCTTCCCACCGGAAGGGCGAGCCCGCGGCTTTTTGGGGCCCGCGATCGGCGGGACCCCCCTTCCAGCTTGAGGAGATGCGCATGGGTGGCCTGTTCCGCGCCCCGAAGCCGCCGCCCGTCGAGGAAGCGCCCCCGCCCGCGCCGCCCCCGCCGCCGGCGCCCGCCCCGGAGGTCGTCGCCAGCGAGACCCGCGTCGCCAACCGCCAGCGTGCGCTGCGCGGCCGTCCCGGCACCATCGCCACCTCGGAGCGCGGCGTGCTCGTCCCGCTGCCGGCCGTGGCACGCAAGACGCTGCTCGGCGAATGAACGCACCCGATCCCCACGATGTGGCGCGCCAGGCGCAGGCGCTGCGCCTGCTTGCACGCTACACCGCCGCCCGCGACTGCCGCCGGGCCATCGAGCCGGTCTGGCAGGCCTGCTACGATCACATCCTGCCGGCGCCGACCGGCGGTGCCGCGCTCTACGACGCCACCGCCGCCGATGCCGCGGAACAGCTGGCCGCCTCGCTGCTCGCGGAACTGACGCCGCCCTGGTCGCGTTGGTTCGGGCTCGCCCCCAGCCGCGCGCCGGAGGACGGTCCTGAGGGCCGCGCCGCCGCCGAAGCGCTGGAAGATGCCGCCGCGACGCTGCGCGGGCATTTCGACCGGTCGAACTTCGCCATCGAGATGCACCAGGCCTTCCTCGACCTCGTCATCGGCGGCACCGGCGTGCTGCTGGTCGAGGAAGCCCCGCTCGGAGAACCCTCCGCCTTCCGCTTCGCCGCCCTGCCGCTGCAGGCGGCGGTGCTGGAGGAAGGGCCGGACGGGCGCCTGACGACGCTGTTCCGCGAGGCGCGGCTGACGCCCGCCGCGCTGCTGGCCCGCTACCCCGACGCGGTCCTGCCCCAGGGCGCGGATGCAGAGGCACAGCTGCGCGTGGTGGAGGCGACCTGGGCCGACGGCCCCGTGGTGCGCCACGCCGCGATCCTCGCCGAGGAATCCGACAGGCCCGTGCTGTTGGCCGAGGGCCGCTTCGCCGAGCACCCGGCCATCGCCTTCCGCTGGCTGAAGGCGCCGGGCGAGGTCTTCGGTCGCGGCCCCGTGATGAAGGCGCTGCCCGACATCCGCACCGCCAACAAGGTCGTCGAGCTCGTCCTGAAGAACGCCTCGATCGCTGCGACGGGCATCTGGCAGGCCGAGGATGACGGCGTGCTGAACCCGGCGACGGTGCGGCTGACCCCGGGCGCCATCATCCCGAAGGCCCCGGGCAGCGCGGGGCTGACGCCGCTCGCGGCGCCCGGCAACTTCGATGTCTCGCAGCTCGTGCTGACCGACCTCAGGGCACGCATCCGAGGCGCGCTGCTGGCCGACCGGATCGGGCCGCAGCAGGACGCGAAGCGCACCGCGACGGAGGTGCTGGAACGCGCCGCCGAGACGGCGCGGCTGCTCGGCGCCACCTATGGGCGCCTGCAGGCCGAGTTGCTGACGCCGCTGGTCACCCGATGCCTCGGCATCCTGCGCCGGCGCGGCGAGATTCCCCGCATCGCCCTGCCCGGCGGGCAAGAAGCGGTGATCCGCTACGAGAGCCCGCTGGCCCGCGTGCAGGGCCGCGCCGATGCGGCGAACACGCTGCTCTTCCTGCAATCCGTCGCCGCGCTCGGCGGCGTCGCGGCCGCGCAGATCGATGCCGCCGCGGCGACGCGCTGGCTCGCCCGCACCCTCGGCGCACCGGCCGAGGTGCTCGTCCCCCTTGCCCCCCAGCCGGAGTGATCCACGATGCCCGAGGACCTGCTGCAGCCCGACGCGACGCCCATGCCGACGCCTTCTTCGGCGGCAGCGGCGAAGACTCGCCCGCCCGAGGTGCCGGAGAAGTTCTGGGACCAGGCGCGCGGCGAGATCCGCGTCGACGCGCTGCTGAAATCCTACCTCTCGCTCGAGAAGCTGCTGTCGCAGCGCAGCGGTATGCCGGCCCCGGACGCGACGCCGGAGGACCTCGCCCGCTTCCGCGCTGCCATGGGCATTCCCGAGGCGCCCGCGGGCTACGCCATCACTGCGCCGCACGACCTCTGCTGCGCCGATGACGACATCAACGCGCGTCTGCATGCGGCGAATTTCTCGAACGACCAGGCGCAGCTCGTCTACGACCTCGCCGCCGAGCGGTTGCTGCCGCTGATCGCCGAGGCCGCCGCGGAGTTCGAGGCCGACCGCCAGCGCGCGACGCTGATCGAGCATTTCGGCGGCGCCGAGCGCTTCGCCCGCATCGCCGCGCAGATCAGCGCCTGGGGTCGCGCCAACCTGTCCGCCCCGGTGCTGGAGGCGCTGTCGACCACGGCCGAGGGCGTGCTCGCGCTCGAGCAGATGATGCGGAAGGGCGAGCCCGCGCTGCCGCGCGACGGCGCCGCCGCACCGGCTGCGGCGAGCGAGGAGGAGCTGCGGAAGATGATGCGCGACCCGCGCTACTGGCGGACGCGCGAGCCCGACTTCATCCGCCGCGTCTCCGACGGCTTCCGCCGTCTCGTCGGGACGGAGTCATAGTCGGGTGCCTTGAGCGCCGGCGTCACATTGGACGCTCGGCCCCCCTGACCCGAGTTCCGGCCAGGCTGAGCGCGACCCGCCCCTCCCCGCGCGCTCGCCCGGCCGAGGGGCGGCGGCGATCCCTCCCTCTCGCCGTCCGCCCCGCCGGGCCCCGCGTGAGCGACCTTCGTGTCGGCTCCGCGGGGCCCGCCCCGCTTCCGGTTCCGGAGACACCGCCCGTGGTCACGCCCGGGCGGCCCGGTACCGCGCCGCATCGCCGGCCCCGCATGGGGGAACCGCGCGCCTGCGGCCGTCCCCCACCCGATCCCCACAGGAGATCCCCCGATGTCCGCATCGATCGATCAGGCCTTCGTCAAGCAGTACCAGGCCGAGGTGAAGGAGGCCTACCAGCGCCAGGGCAGCAAGCTGCGCCCGATGGTGCGCAGCAAGTCCGATGTCCGCGGGGCGTCGACCGTCTTCCAGCGCGTCGGCCGCGGCACGGCGTCGGCCAAGACGCGCAACGGCGTGGTGCCGGTGATGAACCTCGACCACGTGCCGGTCGAGTGCTTCCTGCAGGACCACTACGCCGGCGACTGGATCGACAAGTTCGACGAGCTGAAGGTCCAGCACGACGAGCGCGCCGTCGTCGCCAATGCTGGCGCCTATGCGCTCGGCCGCAAGACCGACGAGCTGATCATCGCCGCCCTCGACGCCGCGACGGCGGAGGCGGTGGGCACGGTGTCCGGCACCACCGACGCGGATGGCCTGACCCGCGCCAAGATCCTGCTGGCCTTCGAGATGCTCGGCGAGGCCGACGTGCCCGATGACGGCGAGCGCTACGCGGTCGTCGGCTGGCGGCAGTGGAGCGAGCTGATGACGCTGCAGGAGTTCGCCAACGCCAACTACGTCGGTGCCGACGAGCTGCCCTGGAAGGGCACCCAGGCGAAGAAATGGCTGGGCGCCACCTTCATCCCGCACAGCGGCCTGACGCTGAACGGCACGCTGCGGTACTGCTACTTCTTCCACAAGACCGCCATCGCCCACGCCGCCGCCGCCGAGGTGACAACCGACATCACCTGGCACGGCGACCGCGCCGCCTGGTTCGTCAACACGATGATGAGCCAGGGCGCGGTGCTGGTCGATCCGGTGGGTGTCGTGCGGATGCGCGCGAAGGAATAGCGCGCGCAGTCCCGTCGCGCCTGCGACGCCACCCCCACCCCGGCCCTCCCCCCGCCAGCGGGGGAGGGTTGGGTGGGGGTGGCCCCCTATCCCGTCTCCGAAGGCGATCCCCATGCCCCTCTCCGCCCTCGCGCTCTGCTCCCGCGCGCTGCTGAAGATCGGTGCCCAGCCCATCGCCTCGCTCGAGGAAGGCACCGCGGAAGCCGAGGTCGCGGCCAACCTCTATCCCGGCCTGCGCGACGCGCTGCTGTCGATCCATCCCTGGAGCTTCGCCACGGGACAGGAAAGCCTACCGCGCCTGACCGCGCGCCCGACCGGCGACTTCCAGTACGCGTTCCAGCTGCCCTCCGGCTTCCTGCGTGCCCTCTCGGCCGGACTGCCCGGCGCCGGGCGCGGCCTGCACTACCGCATCCTCGAGGACCGGCTGCACGCGAATGCAGAGCAGGTGGTCCTGACCCACATCTTCCGTCCCGACGAGACGGCCTTCCCGCCCTTCTTCGCCGCCGCGCTCGTCGCGCGTCTGGCCGCCGAGTTCTGCCTGCCGCTGACCGAGAACGCGAACCGCGCCGAGATGCTGCATCGCCTGGCGGAGCAGGAGCTGCGCGCCGCGCGCCTCGCCGACAGCCAGCAGGCGACCGCCCGCGCGCTGGAGGACTTCCCGCTGATCGCGGCCCGCAACGGCGGGGGCGCGTGATGGACACCACCTGCAACGAAGGGGGGACCTGATGGCCGCCACCCGATCGATGAAGACCAGCTTCGCCGCCGGCGAGGTCTCGGCCGAGCTGCTCGGCCGCCCGGATCTCCGCGCCTATGCCAATGGCGCCAAGCGGCTGCGCAACGTCGTCATCCAGCCCACCGGCGGGCTGCAGCGCCGGCCCGGCCTGCGCCACGTCGCCAGCCTGCCCGGCCCGGTCCGGCTGATCCCCTTCGAGTTCAACACCGAGCAGACCTACCTGATGGTCTTCGAGCACGCGGCGGTCAGGATCTTCGTCGGCGACACGGAGGTCGCCTGGTATGGCGGCTGCCCCTGGACCGC
>JAIYAI010000188.1 GCA_027489135.1 Acetobacteraceae bacterium | reverse complement strand
GCCTTCGCGCCCGTCACGGTGTGCAATTTCGCCCCCGTGATCCTGACGGTGAAGGCGGATGCGCGCTGGCCGGACCTCGCCGCGCTGCTGGCCGAGGCGCGCGCGAACCAGGAGCGGATCACCTAGGGCACCGGCGGTGTCGGGTCCTCGCTGCACTTCGCCGGCGAATGGCTGCAGCAGGCGGCCGGGGTGAAGCTCTACCACGTGCCCTTCAAGGGGGCGGGGGAGGCGACGCTCGGCCTGCTGTCGCGCACGGTCGATCTCGTGCTGGCCTCCACGCCATCGGGCATGGCGAACCTGACGGCAGGGACGGTGCGCGGTCTGGCGGTCTGCGGCGTCGCGCGCGTGGCGGCACTGCCGACTGTTCCGACCTTCGCCGAGGCCGGTGTGCGTGGCTTCGAGATGATCAACTGGACCGGCCTGGTCGCGCCCGCGGGCACGCCGGAGGCGGTGGTCTTGCGGCTGCAGCAAGCGGTGCGCCAGGCGCTGGCGGAGGCGCGGATGGCGCAGTTCTTCGCCGCCCAGGGCGCGACGCCCGGCGGCACGGACCCGGCCGAATTCTCGGCGCTGATCCGGCGCGAGGTCGTGTCCTGGCAGACGGTGACGCAGCGCGCCGGCATCCAGCCGCAGTAGCGCGCGATCTGTGGCGTCGCCGCGGCCGTGACGCGCACCGGAACCGCATGGTCCGCCCAGATGCGATGGTGTGCGCCCGCGCACAGCGCGGCGCGCGGGGCCGCGGCATGATCCCCCCATCGCCGGCAAGGGCCGGCGCGACATGGGAGGACCCGAGATGCTGCCCCCGAAGCTCCGCCGCGACATCCTCGACGTGCTCGCCCAGACCGCGGGCTTCACGCTGATCGGCGCGCTGATCATCGAAACCGCGCTGCGCTTCCACTGACGCCGCCCCGCCGGTAGCCTCCCCGCGCACAGGGGAGGACCGGCACATGCCCGCCAGCCAGGCCGAGAAGACCGCGCGCTTCCGTGCGCTGCACGCCCGCCCGGGCGCCTTCGTGATCCCCAACCCCTGGGATGCCGGCTCCGCCCGCGTCCTCGCCGGCCTCGGCTTCGAGGCGCTGGCGACCTCCTCCGGCGCCGAGGCCGGGGTGCTCGGCCGCCGCGACGGCGGCGTGACGCGGGAGGAGGCCCTGGCCCATGCCCGCATCATCGTCGCCGCCACCGACCTGCCGGTCTCCGCCGACCTCGAGCGCTGCTTCGCCGATGCGCCGGAGGGCGTCGCGGAGACCATCCGCCTCGCCGCGGCCACGGGCCTCGCCGGCGGATCGGTCGAGGATGCGACCGGCCGCGCCGAGGCGCCGATCTACGAGTTCGATGCGGCGGTGGCCCGCGTGCGCGCGGCGGCGGAGGCAGCCCGCGCCTCGGGCACCGGCTTCGTGCTGACGGCGCGGGCGGAGGGGTGCCTGCGCGGCCAGCCCGACATCGCCGAGATCATCCGTCGCCTGCGCGCCTACCAGGACGCCGGCGCCGACGTGCTGATGGCGCCGGGCCTGTCGGACCTCGACGCCGTGCGCGCGGTGACGGCGGCGCTCTCGAAGCCCTTCAACTTCATGGCGGGGATCAAGGGGCGCTCCTTCTCCGTCGCCGACCTCACGGCGGCGGGGGTGAAGCGCATCAGCCTGGCCACCTCGCTCTATCGCGCCGCCATGTCGGGGCTGATCGCCGCGGCGACGGAGGTGAAGGAGGCCGGGACCTTCGGCTACATCGACACGTCCCTGCCGACGCCGGAGATCAACCGCTTCATGGCGGGGTGAGCGTGATCGCCGGAGGCGGAACCGCCGAAGGCGTGAATCACCCGACCAGACACATGCCCCGCGTCAGTTGAACGCCATGCCGCCCGAGAGCGCCACCGTCTGCCCCGTCATGTAGGCATTGCCGACCAGCATCATGACGACCTGCGCCACCTCCTCGGCCGTGCCGAAGCGGCCGAGCGGGATGCGCGCGGGGGACGACGCGAGGCCCGACGTCACCATCTCCGTCTCGATCAGCGAGGGGGCGACGGCGTTCACCGTGATCCCCTCCTTCACCAGGCGCGCGGCATAGCCCCGGGTCAGCCCCTCCATCCCCGCCTTTGACGCGTTGTAGTGCGGCCCGACACCGCCCGCCCCGCGCGCCGCGCCGGAGGAGATGTTGACGATCCGCCCCCAGGCCTGGACGCGCATGTGCGGCAGCACGGCCTGGGTACAGAGGAAGACCGATTTCAGGTTCACCGCGATGGTCGCGTCGAAGTCGGCCTCGGTCAGGTCGTCGATGCCGCGGATCGGGCCGATGCCGGCATTGTTCACCAGGATGTCGATGGGGCCGAGGTCGGCGGCGACGCGCGCGACCATCCCCGCCACCGCCGCGCCGTCCGAGACATCGGCCCTTACCGCGATGGCGCGCCCGCAATCGCGCACGACCGCCGCCGCCGCTTCCGCGCGCTCGCGGTAGTTCACCGCGACGGCAGCACCCTCCGCCGCCAGCGCCCGGGCGATCGCCGCGCCGATGCCGCGCGAGCCGCCGGTGACCAGGGCGACGCGGCCGGCGAGGGACCCGCTCATGCCGACGCCAGCTTCGGCTTGCGCAGGAACCGCGCGGCCAGGCGCGCCAGGAAAGGCATGGTCGTCGGCCGCAGCAGGCGCGGGTCGTAGCCGGCGAAGCGCCGGTCGTTCTCCATCAGGCAGAGCGCGATGATCTCCGGCAGGCCGATCTCCTCGGCGGACAGCGACGACGCGCCGTTCACCGTGAAGTTGTTATCCTGCGCCTGTTCCTTGCCCTCGCCGTCAACCGTCTTGGCCAGCCCGATGCGCTCCCAGCCCAGGAAGACCCAGACCGCCCAGACCCGCATCTCGAACCACGGTCGGCGCCAGAGCGGCATCGTCGCGCGATGCCAGGCGAGCCAGTTGGCGAAGAGCAGGATGTGGCGGCATTCCTCCTGGATCACCGGCTCGAAGGTCTCGACCAGTTCCTCGGGGAAGAAGCCGGAGCGGCGCGCCATCTCGAACAGGCCGAAGGCGAAGAAGCTGTCGACGCATTCGGAGAAGCCGGTGACAAGGTACGCCCACTCCACGTCCTTCGGCCGCTTGTACTCGGGCTCCGGCGCCAGCTTGATGCCATAGGCCTCGACCAGGCGGGAGAGCACCTCCTTGTGGCGGTTCTCCTCCCAGCCGTTGCGGGCCAGCGCCTCCTGCATCTCCGGGTCGCGGACGGATTCGGCATAGGCCGACATGCGCAGCATCGCCTTGCCCTCGGTCTGCACGGCGATGTCCCAGATCGGCAGGGAGGTGATGCGGTGGAGGGCCTCGGGCGAGAGTTCCGGCCAGGCGATGACGGACGGCTTGTAGGGATTGAAGGTGTCGGAGAACATCCGGCACATCGCCCGCTTGTGTTCCTCGGAGCCGGGGCGGAGGGGGCCGCGTTCCTCGCTGACCCAGTGGCGGGCGCGGCGGTCGGCCTCTGCGACGGCGGCGGGGTCGAGCTGGGGCAGGGTGGCGAGGTTGATCATGACGGCGCTGGTCCTTTGCGGCCGAGATAGGCCTACCTCCCGCACTGCACAACCGTTGTGACGGGCACGGATCGCGCGCGCATCCGGCTCTGGGTGGCGCTGCCGCTGGCGGTGGTGAACCCGGTGGTGGCCTGCCTCTATTGCGGGCGCACGCGCCTCGCGGGCTGGGTGCTGGCGGCGGTGGTGGTCTCCAC
This sequence comes from Acetobacteraceae bacterium, assembly GCA_027489135.1. Taxonomy (GTDB): domain Bacteria; phylum Pseudomonadota; class Alphaproteobacteria; order Acetobacterales; family Acetobacteraceae; genus JAIEOP01. Next base: position 4,238 of record JAIYAI010000188.1, on the reverse strand, counting down.
CGCCATCCTCTGGTTCGGGCCGGTGGCGCCGCCGGGTCTCTACGCCACGCTGATGCTGGGGCTGCTGCTGGGGCTCGGGCCCAGCGTCGCGCTGATCGCTTGGCTGCTCTGGCGTGTCCGGCGCGACCCCTGGGCCATGCGCTGGCGCTGGCCCTGGCTGGTCGCGGCCTTCGTGCTGACCATGGCGGTCAACCCGGGGATCTGGCTGGACAGCCCGATCGGGCATTTCACCATCCCGGCGGGGTCCATGGTGCCGGGCATCGCCATCGGCGACCGCATCGTCACCGAGAACCTGGTGCGCCCCTCGGCGGGGCTGCCGGAACCGGGCGACGTCATCGTCTTCGACCTGCCGCGCGACCCGGAGCAGCAATGGGTGAAGCGGCTGATCGCCACGGGCGGCGACCGGGTGCGCATGCAGGGCGGTGTCCCATACGTGAACGGCGCTGCGGTCGGCCGCCGCACGCTGGACAGCCTGCCGGAGACGGTGGCGCTCTCGGACCTGCCGACCTCCCGCCTGACGGCGGTGGAGGAGACGCTGCCGAACGGCCGCCGCTATGTGGTGCTGGAGATGGGCGCCTATGCGCTGGCCGATACGCCGGAATTCCGCGTGCCGGAGGGGCATGTCTTCGTGCTCGGCGACAACCGCGGCAACTCGATGGACAGCCGCATGCAGGACGCGGTGGGGTTCATCCCGCTGGAGAACGTGATTGGCCGCGCGGTGATGCGCTATCGCTTCGGGGCGGGCGGCGGAGTGTGGCCGGCGCCGTGACGCTCGGTTGACCCGCCCGGCCCTGCGGCCAGAATGCAGGGCATGAGCAGTCCTTTCCTCGTCGGCAATGGCGCTGGTTTCTCCGGCGACCGCGTCGATGCGCCGATCCCCGTGGTCCGCACCCTCATCAAGCGCGGCCTGCCGGCGGCGATGTTCTTCGAGGTGCTGGGCGAGCGCACGGTGGCGCTGGCGCAGCTCGAACGCCGGCGCGATCCGGAGCTCGGCTACGAGCCGATGCTGGAACGCCTGCTCTCGCCGATCCTGGCGGACTGCTTCAACGCGCGCATCCCGATCCTGGGCAACTACGGTGCCGCCAACCCCGCCGCGGCGGCGCGGCTGGTGGCAAAGCTGGCACTGAAGCTCGGCCTGCCGGACCTGAAGGTGGGGCTGGTGCTGGGCGACGACGTGACGAGCACCATCGCGCTGGATCAGCTTCCGGTGCACGAGGCCGACGACAGCCTCGACATGAAGGCGGCGCGGCTGGTCGCGGCCAATGCGTATATCGGCGCGGAGCCGCTGGTGCGCGCGCTGGCGGACGGCGCCGATGTGGTGGTGGCGGGACGGACCTCGGACCCCGCGCTGGCCATCGCGCCGCTCGTGCATCACTTCGGCTGGTCCTGGGACGACTGGCAGAAGATCGCGGTGGGCGCCGCCTGTGGCCACCTGTTGGAATGCGGCAGCCAGGTGACGGGCGGCGTCTTCTGGGACCCCGGCTTCAAGGACATCCCCGATCCTGCGAACATCGGCTTCCCGATCGCGGAGGTGACCGCCGATGGCGGGCTGGTGATCACCAAGGCGGAGGACACCGGCGGCCTGGTCGATCTGCGCACGGTGAAGGAGCAGCTACTGTACGAGCTGCACGATCCGTCGGCCTACATCACGCCCGATGTCGTGCTCGACATCTCTGGCTGCTCCGTGGAGCAGGTGGGGAAGGATCGCGTTGCGGTGCATGGGCTGACGGGCCGGGCGCGCCCGGATACGCTGAAGGTGACGGCCAGCTTCGAAGGCACCTGGCTCGGCGAGGGCGAGGTCTCCGTCGCTGGCCCCAATGCGCTGGCCCGCGCCAAGGCCACCGCGGAGGTGCTGCTGCAACGCATGACCTTGCGCGGCCTGCCGGTGCGGACGCGCGTCGACCTTATCGGCGTCGCCTCCGTGCATGATAGCGATGACGGTGCGCTCTGGCGCGGCTACCAGGGGCCGGAGCCGCCGGAGGTGCGCATCCGCCTTGCCGCCGAGGGCGCGGACCGCGACGCGGTCGATCAGGCGGCGCGGGAGGTGCTGGCGCTGCTCTGCTGCGGCACCGCGGGCACGGGCGGCGCGCGCTGGCGCCTGACGCCGCGCATCCTGACGCGCAGCTACCTGGTGCTGCGGGAACGCGTGCCCACCACCGTCAGCGTGCGTACGGCGAGGGAGATCGCATCGTGAGGCAGGTGCCGCTGCACGAAGTCGCGCACAGCCGCGCCGGGGACAAGGGGAACCGGCTGAACATGTCGCTGATCCCCTACGACCCGGCGCATTACGATGCCATCGCCGCCCAGGTGACGGAGGCGCGGGTGCTCGACCTGTTCCGCCACCGCGGCGCGACGAAGGTCACCCGGCACGACCTGCCGAAACTCGGCGCCTTCAACTTCGTCGTGGACGACGTGCTGGAGGGGGGCGTGAACGGCAGCCTCAACCTCGACGGGCATGGCAAGACGCACTCCTTCCGGCTGCTGGCGCTGCTGGTGGACGTGCCATAGCGACGGCAGCGTTCGCTACGCCGTCGCCATGCGGGCCGCCTTCAGGTCCGCGACAAAGCGCGCCCATTCGCGCTCCTGCGCGTTCCGGTCGGGCAGGCGCAGCAGGTAGGAGGGATGCACCGTCGGCAGCAGCGGCAGCCCGTCCTCGGTCCGCGTCACCACGCCACGCACCTTCGTCACCGCCATCGCCTTGCCGGTCAGCGCCCGCAGCGCGGTGGCCCCCAGGCTGACCACGAGCCGCGGCGCGACCAGCCCGACCTCCTTTCGCAGGAAGGGCCGGTAGTACGCGATGTCCCCCGCGTCCGGCCCCTGGTGCAGCCGGCGCCGGCCCGTCGGCGTGAACTTGAAGTGCTTGACCGCATTGGTGACGTAGGTGCCGGTGCGGTCGATCCCGACCTCCGCGAGCGCACGATCGAACAGCCTGCCAGCCGGCCCGACGAAGGGGCGGCCCGCCAGGTCCTCCTCGTCGCCGGGCTGTTCGCCGACGAACAGCAGCGCGGCCCCCAGGGGCCCCTCCCCGAACACCAACTGCGTCGCCTGCGCCGCCCAGGGCGGCAGGTCGTTGCGGGCGGCCAGCGCGCGCCGCAGCGCGTCGAGGTCATCGCCGTCCATCTCCGGCGCAACCTCCGGGACGGCGAGGGTGTTGCGCTGCCGCCGCGCCGCCGGCGCCGTGGCCCCGCGCGCCACCATCTCCGCCGCGCGGCGCGGGGCCTCGGCCATCAGGCGGGGGATCTCCCGCGCCTCGGGCATGTTGCGCCAGTACTTCACCGGCATCTCGGCCCGCATGGCGGCGGGCTTCAGACGCGCGGGGTTGAAGATGGCGGCGTAGTAGGCGCGCCAGAGATCGTCGCCGGCATCCTCGGGCGGCGCGTCGCGGCGAGCACCGCCGGGGCCCATGCGCAGCGTCGTGCCGTCCCAATGGGCGCTGGCCTGGGGCGTCAGGATGGACCAGCGCATGGCGCCGAAGCGATCGAGGAAGAAGCGGGTCTCGGCTTCCAGGATGTGATGCTCCGGCTCAAACCACGCCACATGCCGCAGCCCGTCCTCCGTGGCGACTTCGCGGAACCGCAGGAAGGCGTGCATCTTGTGCGCGTCGCGGCGCACGGACTTGGCCATCGCTTCCAGCCGGATCACGTCCGGGTCCGTCGCCGTCTCCAGCAGCCCGGCATCGCCCTGCGCGATGCGCCACAGCGCGCGATAGAGCAGCGCGAAGCGCGCCGGGTCGCGGTGGCGGATCGCCACCTGTGCGAGATCCACGAAGCGCCGCGGCACGCGCACCGCGCCGGCGACATCGGGTGGCGGCGCCTCGGCGAAGAGACCCCGCGCCTCCCCCGCGACGCGCCACTCCACCTGCTCCGGCGGGATCGCCGCCGCCAGCAGCTTGCGCGCCTCCGCCCGCCAGGCGGCGAAGTCGGCAGGGCCGGGCAGGATGACGCCGATGCCGAGCATGCGCGTCAGAACAGCGAAAGCTGCGCCGGCGCCGGCGCGAAGCCGGTCCGCGGCGCCACCAGCGCGCGCAGCCCCGCCCCGTCCAGCACCGTGCCGCGCGGCCGATGGTCCGCGGTGACGACGAAGGGCAGCAGCTTCGCCACGGGCAGGCGCAGCCGCGCGAGATCACCGACCCGGATCGCCGCATGCCGCCGCGCCGCGACCAGCCGATCGACGGTCTTCTTGCCGAGGCCCGGGACGCGCAGCATCCGCTCCTTCGGCGCGCGGTTCAGGTCCACCGG